>DASYBN010000184.1:0-14657 GCA_036500785.1 Acidobacteriaceae bacterium | reverse complement strand
GTGAGCGCGATGGCGCGAAGGGCGGGGCGGTCGACGGTGAGGCGAACGACGAGCTCGGCGACGAGATGTTGCGCGTCGGCCGCGGAGCCGCCGTTGCCGCAGACGAGGAGCTTGCGGCCGTTGTGCATGGCTTCGGCGGTGACACGCGCAGCCTCGAGGAGAGACTTGTGGATGGACTCGTCAACGAGAACCTTGGAGAGCGTATCGAGCGACTGCTGCAGCTGGCGGCGAATGATGTCGAGCATAGGGCGAGTTCAGGATACGCGAGCGGTAGTTTCGGTTGCGGCCTGCCAATCGAGGATGCCTTGCTCCGGTGTGCGGAAGAAGTGGCGGCCGAGCGTAGCGTTGAGCTTGGTTGCGTCGAGGCCGCCGAGGAGCGGACGCGCGGCGCGCTGGTTGAGCTCGGGCGTGGTGAGCGGGATGAGCAGCGACTCGTCGAGCGAGAGCAGACGGCAGGCCAGGCGGGCGAAGTCGATGCGTGCGAGCATCTCGGGACCGGCGGCATGGAAGAGACCGGAGTGGCCGCCGCGCAGAAGCGCGATTGTCGCTGTGGCGAGGTCCTCGTTGTAGGTGGGCGTGGCGAGCTGGTCGGTGGGCACGCGCATGGTCTGGCCGCAGGAGAGCAGCCGGCGCAGCGTGTAGAGGAAGTTCTTTCCCTGCGGGTCCGGGCCATAGACGGTTGTGGTGCGGAGCACGAGCGCAGAGGGATTCGCTTTGAGGATTTCGATTTCGCCGAGCAGCTTGGTGACGCCGTAGACGGAGAGCGGGTTGGTCGGCGCGTCTTCGCGGTAAGGGCCGGGATGTTCGGCAGAGCCGTCGAAAACGTAATCCGTGGAGTAGAAGACGAACGGAATCCGCGCGTTGGCAGCGGCTCGGGCGAGGGCGAGCGGACCGAGGTGGTTCGCGGCGTCGGCCCAATCGCGGTCGGTCTCGCAGCGCTCGACGTCGGTGGCGCCGGCGGAGCAGATGATGGCCGTGAGGCCGAGGCGCTCAACGAGCCCATCGGGAGACGCGGTCAGGGTGTTCAGGTCGAGCGTGATCCAATCGGGCGACGGCGGACGGCGCGCGGCCGGAAGGGCAGCGTCGCCGAGTTGCCGACAGAACGCAGCGCCGAGCTGGCCGGAGGCTCCGAGGACGAGGATGCTTTCAGGCATGAAGAGGTGATCCTGGGCAGTTTGAATCGATCTGGCGTATCACTCGATGTTATTCAGCGATAGCCGCTAAGAACCAGAAGACCAGCACACCCACTGATGCGACTGGAGCTTGCCATCGAAGAGGGTTACGAAATGCAATGCCGATCAGTGAAGCCATCAGTGCAAGAGACGATAGAAGCAGGCCAACTCTGAAGATATGCAGCAGCTGCGGATCGTAATACGCGAAACCTACCTTGGCTCCCGCGAACACATACGTTCCGAGCGCCAGCAGCCCCGAGCAGGTGGCGAGGATCAGGGCCGCAGCCGAAGCCCACGACTTTCGATCGCGCAGTTGATTGTGGCGCGCGACTCGAATCCAAGTCCAGACGAGGCACAGCGGCGTTCCTGCGAATACGAACAGGAACAGAGCGTCGGACAAGATGGAAGTCAACATAGGCGCCAATGTACCAGTGACTTACTTGCCGCGGAGATAGGCGTCGTCGCCGGAGATCCAGTCCTGGCGCGGCGGAGCGAAGATGTCGAGGTTATCGGTGTCTTCGAGGGCTTCGGCGAGGTGCGGCACGTTGCCGGGGATCACAAGAACCTCACCGCCGCGCACGATGTAGTCCTGCGCGGAGTCTTCTTCGCCGACGGAGAAGCGGAGCGCGCCGGTGAGAATGAATGCGATCTGCTCGTTGGCGTGCGCGTGACGCGGAACGATGCAGCCTTTCCTGAGATGAATGCGCGACAGCATGGCCTGGTCGCCGGTAACAAACTGGCGGGTGAGAAGAGGATTGAGTCGCTCGGGCGGGATAGAGTCCCAGCTGATGTGAAGGGCGCGTTCGCTCATAGGGCGAGTTTACAAGTGTGTTGGCGTACGCGTGAATGCGTTGTAGAGTAGACGGAACTGGATGACAAGCTGGAGCTCGGCCGTCGGGAACGGTGGGTGAGCTAATGAGAGCGGGCTGTGCCTTCGGGGCGCCGGGCTTGAGGTGTATCTCTACACGTTGGCTGGAGGGGTTCAAACGCATGCGCTGGGTTGTTGCATTCGGCAGGAGATGGCTGTTTGGGTTGGCGGTGGTGGGGATGCTGCTGGCCTCGAGCGCGGCGGTCGCGCAGACCGCAGCGAGTGCGTCAACGGACAGGATCGCCGCGCTGGAGAAGGCTGCGGCGGCAAATACGACGGCGATTGCGAATGCGCAGAGCGCGGGTGATAACAGCTGGATGCTGGTGTCGGCGGCGCTGGTGCTGATGATGAGCGGACCCGGCCTGGCGCTGTTCTACGGCGGCCTGGTGCGGAAGAAGAACGTGCTCGGCACGATGATGCAGACCTTCGCGATGATGGCCGTGGTGACGGTGCTGTGGGCGTTCGTGGAGTACTCGCTGGCGTTTGGCGCGGGCAATGCGTTTATCGGCGGGTTTCAGCACATCTTTTTGCGCGGCGTGGGACTGGCGCCCAACACGAACTATGCGGCGACCATTCCCGAGCAGACCTTTATGGTCTATCAATTGATGTTCGCGATCATCACGCCGGCGCTGATCACCGGCGCGTTTGCGGAGCGCATGAAGTTTTCGGCGATGCTGGTGTTCATGGTGCTCTGGGCGCTGATTGTGTACAGTCCGATGGCGCACATGGTGTGGGGTGTGGGCGGATTCCTGAACGTTACGGGCGGCAGGTTCCCGTGCCTGGACTTCGCGGGAGGAACGGTCGTTCACGTGACTTCAGGCGTGAGCGCGTTAGTGACCGCCCTTTATCTGGGGAAGCGGCTCGGTTATCCGCAGCGAGCGATGCCGCCGCATTCGGTGGTGCTGAGCTTTATCGGTGCCTGCCTGCTGTGGGTGGGTTGGTTCGGCTTCAACGCGGGCTCGGCGCTCGCGGCGTCCAGTCTGGCGACGAGCGCCTTTGTCGCGACGCATTTTGGAGCCGCAGCAGCGGCCATCGGATGGCTTGCGGCTGAGTGGATTCGCAATGGAAAGCCGAGCGCGCTGGGTGGAATCTCGGGCGCAGTCGCGGGTCTGGTGGCGATCACGCCGGCCTCGGGCTTCGTCACGCCAATGGGTGCACTGTGGATTGGGTTGATCGCCGGGGTCTTCTGCTTCTGGATGGTCGTGACAGTGAAGAACATCTTCGGCTACGACGACTCGCTGGACGCATTCGGCGTGCACGGCGCCGGTGGAACGATGGGCGCGCTGCTGACTGGATTGTTTGCGCGCGCGTTCATTAATCCCGCGGTGAACATCAACGGGCTTTTCGCGGGAAATGCGAAGCAGTTGCTCAACCAGACGGTCGGCGTCGTCATCGCCTGGGGGTTGTCGATTGTGGGAACGCTGCTAATTCTGTTTGTAGTTGATAAGCTGATTGGCCTGCGCGTGAGCGAGGATGCTGAACGTGAGGGACTTGATCTGTCCCAGCACGGCGAAGAGGGCTACGACTGGGAAGCGGCGTAAGGCAGACGGTAGAGCGTAAACAGTAGAGAGTAGAGAAAAGCGAGACGGAACTATGCAGAAGATTGAGGCGGTGATACAGCCGTCGAAGCTGGACGCGGTGAAGGATGCGCTGGTTGAGGCGGGCGTTTCGGGGATTACGATCTCCGAGGCGCGCGGACACGGACGCCAGAAGGGCCACACAGAGTTCTATCGCGGACGCGAGTACGCGGTGGACTTGCTGCCGAAGGTGAAGCTGGAGCTGGTGGTCACCGATGAGATGAAGGATCGGGCGATAGAAGCCATCATCTCTGCCGCTCGCACTGGCCGTATCGGCGACGGAAAAATCTTCGTCTCGCGCATCGATGAGGCGATCCGGATTCGCAATGACGAGCGCGGAGAGATCGCGCTCTAGGAGGCTCCGCACTGGACGCAACGACCACGACCGCGGGCCCTGCGCGTTCGGAGTACCAGAGCCGGATGCTGGAGCTGCGGCGTGCGTTTGAGGCAGACGGCGATGGACCGCGGGCGGTAGCGGCGCGGGCGGCGCTGGTCGACGAGCTGGTGAGCAAACTGTGGTCGCGCGAGGTCGCCTCCGATCGCAAGCTGGCGAGCGGAGTCGCTATTGCGGCGATTGGCGGCTACGGCCGAGGCAAACTCTTCCCGTATTCGGACGTCGATCTCCTGGTCTGCGCCGCCAAGCCTGCTGCGGTCAAGGATGCAATCCGCCGGCTCTCGCAGACGTTGTGGGACTCAGGCCTGCAGGTTGCGCTGACCACGCGCACGCCCAAGGACTGCGAGCGCATGGAGGCGGGAAACCCGGAGTTTGCGCTGGCGCTGCTGGATCTGCGGTACGTCGCCGGGGAAGCGGAGGTCGTGCAAGCGATTGAGCGAAAGCTGTCCTCGACGCGGCGTGGACGGGACGGGCGGCGCATTCTTGCGGAGCTTGGATCGCTGACGCGGGACCGCTACTCCAAGTACGGCGGCACACTCTTTCATCTGGAGCCGAACATCAAGGATTGCCCCGGCGGGCTGCGCGACACGAACGTCTGCCTGTGGGTTGCCAAGCTTGTGGGCGAGCGGGGCGTCGCCTCACACGACAGTGATGAGCAAGGATTTCAGGAGGCGATCGCCTTCCTTACGTCGGCGCGTTGCTTTCTGCACTGGCGGCATGAGCGCGACGACAACGTTCTGGACTGGCTGGCGCAGGATGCAGCGGCCGAGCGCGCGATCGGCCTTCCGGCGTCGATGCGCGAGGGCGGCCGCGGGGCTGCCCAGGGGGCGGGGAAGACGCTCGACGCCGCGTACTGGATGCGCATCTACTTTCGGCACGCGCGGCTGATTGAGCGGCGCCTGCTCACCGCGATGGAGGCCGCCGGCCAGAGCGTCGTCACGATTCGGCCGATTCAGGCGGCGAAACTCGCATCCGAGGCCGGTTTTAATGTCGAGGACGGACGAATCGAGCTTGATCCTCCGGGCGCAAAGGGAGCGGGCGGGTGGGATGTGGCGCAGGATCCAGAGATCGTTCTGCGGGCGTTCGCTGCGGTCGCACGCACGGGCATACGACTCGGCACGGCCGGTGAGGACCGCATCGAGGCGATGATTCCGCTGCTCTCGGCACGGCTCCAGGAGGGCGCCGCCCTGTGGTCGCAGCTGGCTGAGATCCTTACCGGGCCGCGCGCCGGCGTTGCCCTGCGGTCCATGCATGCGATCGGCGTGCTCGAGCTGATCTTGCCGGAGTTTCATGGCATCGACGCGCTTGTTATTCGCGATGCCTACCATCGGTACACCGTCGATGAACACACCTTCGTTCTGATTGACACGCTGCACCAACTCGAAGAGGAGACTGGCCCGGGCGCACCGGAGTGGAGAGTGCGGCTGGGCACCATGGTTCGCGATCTCGAGAATCCTGCGTTGCTTTATCTTGCTGCGCTGCTGCATGACACCGGGAAGGCGCGCGCAGGGGACGATCACGCGCGCGAGAGCTCGCGGCTGGCGGAGGGCGTGCTCAGCCGGCTGGAGATGGACCCCTACGACCAGGCGATGGTTCTGCAGCTGATCGAGACGCACCTCGACATGTCGTCTGCGCTGCGCCGCGACATCTTCGATACGGAGACGGTGCGCTCTTTCGCAGCGAAGGTCCAGACTCACGAGTCGCTGTGGATGCTGACGCTGTTCACCTACGCCGACATCCGTGCAGTGCACCCGGATGCGCTGACGCCATGGAAGGCCGAGAACCTGTGGCGGCTCTCGATGTCGACGGCGAATCAGCTGGATCGCAACGTCGACCAGGAACGTGTGCAGGCCGGCCGCGGCGGGGATGCGGGCAGAATTGCGCGATTGATGGCGCGAGCGCGCCCCGGCGAACGCGAGGCGCTTGGCCGGTTCGTCGAGGGTTTTCCGGAGCGCTACGTGCGCACCCGGCCCTCGAAGGTGATCTATGCGCAGTTCCAGATGGCCGAGCGGCTCTCGACGAATAGCGTGCAGCTGGAGTTCGAATACGCGCCGGAAACCAGCCAGATCACGCTGGTCAGCCGCGACCGCCCGGGATTGTTTGCGGCGATCACGGCCGCGCTTGCCGCATGGGGCATGAACGTTGTGACGGCGGAGGCGTTTGCGAATGCGGAGGGTGTGGTGGTCGACAGCTTCAGGTTCCAGGACACGTTCCGCACGCTTGAGCTCAATGAGAGCGAGCGCGAGCGATTCGTCGGCAGCGTACGCGATGTGGTGGAGGGCCGTGTCTCAGGCGAGGAGATGCTCAGCCGGAGGCGTCGCCCGCGCCGGAGGAGCCCGCGTGTGGTGGTCGAGACCTCGATCGAGTTTGATGACGGCGCATCGGCCGCGAGCACGCTCATGCAGGTGGTCGCGCAGGACGTTCCGGGACTGCTCCGGACCATCAGCGTTACGCTGAGCCAGATGCGCTTCAATGTTGAGGTAGCGCTGGTAGACACCGAGGGCGAGACCGCCATCGACGTCTTCTATCTCACGCGCAACGGAAACCGGCTCTCGGCTGCCGAGAAGCGCGAGTTGCAGACGTCGCTGACGGCGGCGATCGAGCAAAACGCCCGTTAGAAATGTCCGTTTGAGATATTTCGACAACCGTCCTGCACATGGCATGCATCACAAGCAACGAATCTATATGGAAGGGCGGTGTCTCCAGGGACGCGGATTGCGCTGATTCGGCTGTACGTATACTGGGCATTATGAGTACTGATCCCAACCAGACCACCACCAGCGGAAGACCGACGGAGGTTCCGCAGCGCAACGACCGCTACTTGTTCGGCAAGCTGGAGAGCTTTGGAAAGAACCGCGAAAAGATCGCCGAGGTGAACTGGGGCGATGACCAGCCGGAGGGCGTGGTGCTGGCCTCGCTGGACGCGGCGATCAACTGGGTGAGGAAGAACTCGGTGTGGCCGATGACCTTCGGCCTGGCCTGCTGTGCGATCGAGATGATGTCCATGGGCGGCAGCCGCTACGATATTGCACGATTCGGCGCTGAAGTTTTTCGACCTTCGCCCCGGCAGAGTGACCTGATGATCATCGCCGGGCGGGTATCGCAGAAGATGGCGCCAGTCATTCGGCGGCTGTATGAGCAGATGCCGGAGCCGAAATGGGTCATTTCGATGGGCGCCTGTGCCACCTCCGGCGGGGTTTTCAACAATTATGCGTTGCTGCAGGGCGTCAATCAGGTGATTCCAGTGGATGTGTACGTGCCGGGCTGCCCGCCGCGGCCGGAACAGCTGCTTTACGCAATTACGCTGCTGCAGGAGAAGATTCAGGCGACGAGAGGAAGCCTCAAAGAGACGCTGAACCTCTCGTAACCGGGTAGTGACGAGGTGCTTCATTGGTAACTGTAAAAAGTTGAAGGAGGCAGTAAGTCACAGTGAGATAGTAGGAAACGCAGCAAATTAGTGCTCGACACGAACGTTAAACGCGGTAAACTTTTTTGGAATTGACTCAGAGTTCAGCAGGCCGCATCAGAATACGAGCCTGCAGACAAACAGCAAGTTTTCTTATTAGTGGAGGGTTGTCGAATGTCTTATCGTCCAGTTCGCAGTATCGGCCGGTTTCTGCTGGCTGCATGTGCGGTCAGCTTTGGAGCAGCGAGCCTGAGTGCGCAGACCACCACCACGGCGTCTGCCAGCACGTCGACCACGCCTGCTTCCGGGGAAAATAACCCTTCGCGCGTAGATATTTTCATGGGGTACTCGTACTTCGGCGCGCATGGCGAGGTGAAGCCCGCGAACGTCCGGTACTCCTCGGTGGACGAGGGTGCGATCGGCAGCGGCGCTTACTACTTCAACAAGTATGTAGGCGGCGAGATCTCGTTCATCGCCAACCCTGACGGTCAGAACGACGGCCTGTGGGGCGCCTACGCTGGTCCGATCTTCCGCGCCCCAATGGAGAACTTCACGCTGTTTGCGCACGCGGGAGTCGGCGCGGTGAAGCTCGGCGGACCGAACAGCGACGACCCGGCGACGTTCGCGCACAATCCGTATACCTGGGGTCCGAGCCTGTTGGTCGGCGGTGGCATGGATTACAACCTGCCCTTCGCCGGCGGCCGCTTCGGGCTGCGTCTTTTCCAGGCCGACTACCGCTACATCCACGCGAGCTTCGGCCCGGCGGCGACCATTCCCACCTACGGTGTGCTGGGCGGACGCGCCAATATCGGCGCGGCCGAGCTGAGCACCGGCCTCCTGGTGCACTTCGGCCATATCGTTCCGCCGCCGCCGATCCAGTACTCCTGCTCGGTGACAGCGCCTACCGGCACGATCTACCCGGGCGACCAGGTGACCGTCACCGGAACCGCAACCAACCTGAATCCGAAGAAGACCGCGGCGTACAGCTGGACGGGTGACCAGGGAATGGTGACCTCGAGCACCAGCAACTCCGTCACAGTCGACACCAAGTCGCTGAACCCCGGCACCTACACGGTGAAGGGTCACGTCGAAGAGGGCAAGAAGCCCGGTCAGTTTGCTGATTGCTCGGCAACGGTGACCGTGACGCAGTTCCAGCCCCCGACGGTCAGCTGCTCGGCCAACCCGACCTCGGTCAACCCCGGCGATCCGTCGACGATCACGGCGAACGGTGTCAGCCCGCAGAACCGTCCTCTGACTTATAGCTACTCGGCCACCGCAGGCTCCGTCAGCGGTAACACCTCCACGGCCACCCTGACCACGACCGGTGTTGCTCCGGGCGAGATCACGGTTACCTGCAACGTCGTCGACGATAAGGGCCAGACCGCATCCGCGACCACTTCGGTCACGGTGCAGGCTCCCCCGCCGGTCGTGAAGGCTGAGTCCAAGAGCCTCTGCACGATCAGCTTCGATCGCGACGCACGGCGTCCGACGCGTGTGGACAACGAAGCCAAGGCTTGCCTTGACGACATCGCCCTCAGCGCGCAGCAGGACCCGAACGCGAAGCTGGCAATCGTCGGCACGGCAGCGAGCGATGAGCGCGATGCGGACCGTCGTGCAGCCGAGCGCGCAGTGAATGAGAAGGAGTACCTGGTCACGGAGAAGGGCATCGACGCCTCCCGCATCTCGGTTTACACCGGGACGGCCGGCACGAAGTCCTCCGCCACGACGCTCATTCCGGATGGCGCGACCTTCGACACCACAGGCATCACGCCAGTGGACGAGTCGACGGTCCACGCCGTATCCCGCAACGCTCCGCCGCGGCGTGCTCGCCGTCACCACAAGGCCAAGGCGACCAGCAACCAGTAGTCATCTGGGTATTCTCAACCGCGGCTGGCCGGATTCACCGGCCAGCCGCATCTCTTTTAACCGTGGCTCCGCGGTCTCTGGCCGGGCGAACCTTCAATCGTATGCACTTTTGTTGCGATACATGTTGCTTTCCGGGTACGCACGATTGGGGGATACAGCGCGGCAGCCCGGGAATGCATTAATCTTCAATGAGGGAGTTAATAGAGTCCAATGAAGCTCCGGCTGCTCCACCTTCTCGGTTTCACGGTATTGGCATGTCATCTCACGGCGCCCGCGCGTGCGTCGAGCTGGTTCCCGCTGGGACCGTATGGCGGAGACGCCCGCTCCTTCGCCGCTGACCCGCACGACTCGCGGCACCTCTATCTCGGCACCGAGACTGGGTGGTTGTATCAGAGCCATAACGGCGGCGATTCCTGGACGCGTATTTCGCAGGTCGATGGGAACAACGACCTGGTGATCGATCACATCTCCATTGATCCGGCGGCGCCGGAGCACATGATCCTTGCCGCCTTCACGCTGAACCGTCCCGGTGGCGGACTCTATACGAGCGATGACGGCGGGAAACATTGGGCCAAGCAGCCGGACATGGCTGGACAGTCGGTCCGCTCGCTGACGCGCGCTCCGTCTGACCCGAACATGCTCATCGCCGGTACTCTCCAGGGCGTATACCGCAGCAAGGATAACGGCAAGCACTGGGAGTCGATCAGTCCGGCGGGTTCGACGGAGATTCACGAGGTGGGCTCGATTGCGATCGATCCGAACGACCCCAACATCATTTACGCCGGAACGTGGCATCTGCCGTGGAAGACCGTGGACGGCGGAGCTCACTGGCAGAGCATCAAGCAGGGCATCATCGACGACTCGGATGTGTTTTCAATCATCATCGATCCGACCAGCCCCAACATTGTGTTCGCGAGCGCGTGCTCGGGAATTTATAAGAGCGTGACCGCGGCAGAGCCCAACCCGCAGTGGCATGGAGACCGATTCAAGGGCGGAGTGACGGTCAACAAGACCCAGGGAATTCCGGTTTCGGCGCGCAGGACGCGGAAGCTGAAGCTGGATCCGACGAAAACAAGCACGGTTTACGCGGGCACGACGCAGGGGCTTTACAAGTCGACCGACGCAGGAACAACGTGGGTGCGGATGACCGGCGCCGACGTCATCGTGAATGACGTGTACGTCGATCCGAATCAGCCACAGCATATTCTGCTGGCAACGGACCGCGGCGGCGTGCTGCGCAGCGAAGACTCGGGTGTGAGCTTCCAGCCTTCGAACGACGGATTTGCGCTGCGCCAGGTGGTGGCGTATGCGGCGGACGTGCATGATCCCGCGCACCTGTATATCGGCCTCGTGAACGACAAGGAGACGGGCGGCGTCTACGCGAGCAGCGATGGCGGGGTAAAGTGGCAACAGGTGAGCACCGGGCTCGCCGGGCGCGACGTCTTTAGCCTGACCATGATGCCCGACGACACGTTGCTTGCAGGCACCACTCATGGTGTGTTCCGGCTAACCAACGAAAGCTGGATAATCGCGAGCAATCTTGCGCCGCCGCCGCCCCCTGCAAAGAAGCCGGCCGCGAGCAAGGGCAAGAAGGGCGCGCCGCTGCATTCGCGTCAAACGACGGCCGCCACGCGGAAGCCACCGGTCGTGATTGGACCTTCGCTGAACGATTCGACCGTGTATGCGCTGACGAGTGGCAGCAGCGCCGTGTACGCGGGTACATCGGCCGGACTATGGCGGAGCACGGACGGCGCCCAGAGCTGGTCGCGCCTGGGAATGACGCAGCTTTTGGATGTCCGTTACCTTGCCTCGCACGGAGAAATGGTTGTGGCGGCAAGCCTGACTGGCGCGGCGCTTTCGGAGAACGGCGGTCAGAATTGGATAAGCATGATGCCACCGGCGACGCTGACGCAGATTGGCGCTCTTGCGATTGATGGCCTGGGCAACATCTGGATCGGCGGCCCGGAGGGTGTCTTCTACTCAACCGACCGCGGATCTTCGTGGAAGACGCTGCAAAACCTGTTTGTGCGCCACGTGGACGGCATCTTCTACGACGCGACCAACAAGCGCGTGCTGGTCGCGTCGGCGAGCGGCACTGTAGGGTTCGCGGCGTCGCTGCCGGACTACCGGGTCAGCTATTGGGATACAGGCTGGGCACTGCGCTTCCTACGTCCTGTGGGCGATCACCTCGTGGGCGCGACGCTGTTCGACGGCGTAGTGGTGGAGCCGAAGATGGTTGCCTCACCTTTCCGGCCCGCCGCCACTACGACTGCGAGTGTCCGCTGAGATCAATGCGCCGCGCGACCTGCAGAGATGAGTTCGGCCTGGCGCTAAAATAAAGCCATGGACCGCAACGGGATCGACTCCAAACCGCGCCACTCGTTCCAGACTGACGACCCTGCGCTCGAGCCGATTGCCGAGAAGGTCGAACGCGCTGAACGCCTCAGCTTTGACGATGGCCTCGCGCTCTATCGCAGCCCCGACGTCCTTGCGGTCGGCTGGATGGCGAACCTTGTGCGCGAGCGGATGCACGGCGATCTCGCTTACTTCAACGTCAATCGCCACATCAATCCGACGAACGTCTGCGTGGCCAGCTGCAGGCTTTGCGCCTTCGGACGCAAGAAGGGCGCGGCCGATACCTACACGATGGCGCTGGAAGAAGCGTGGGAGACCGCGGGCCAGGGCCTTACGGAGGCCGTCACCGAGTTCCACATCGTCGGCGGTCTGCATCCGGATCTGCCCTTCGAGTATTTTCTCGACCTCGTGCGCGGTCTCAAGGAGCGTTACCCGCAGGTACACATCAAGGCGTTCACGATGGTTGAGGTTGCGTATCTGGCGAAGCGCGCCAAGCTCTCGATTGCCGAGACGCTGGAGCGCATGAAGGCAGCGGGCGTGGACTCATGCCCCGGCGGAGGCGCGGAGATCTTCGCCGACCGCGTGCGTCACATCATCTGCGACCACAAGATCGACGGAAGCGAATGGCTCGACACGGCGCGCCTCGCGCACAAGGCGGGTCTGCGTTCGAACGCAACGATGCTCTACGGCCACATCGAGAATGATGAAGACCGCGTCGATCATCTGCTCAAGCTGCGTGCCGTGCAGGACGAGACCGGTGGCTTCCAGACCTTCATCCCGCTCAGTTTCCACCCGGACCACACCGCGCTCAGCCACCTGCCCAAGTCGACCGGCATGCAGGACATCAAGCAGATTGCGGTGAGCCGTCTGCTGCTCGACAACTTCGCGCACATCAAAAGTTATTGGCAGATGGTCACGCCGAAGATGGCGCAGATTTCGCTGCGCTTCGGTGCGGATGACATCGACGGCACCGTCGTCGAAGAGAAGATCTATCATGACGCCGGCGCGACCACACCGCAGGGCCTGCGCCGCCGTGATCTTGAACGACTCATCGCCGAGGCCGGCCGCATTCCGTTCGAACGCGACACCATGTACCGCGCCGTCACGCGCAGCGAGGACAGCTTCACCGTTGCCGTGTAGGTCCGCGCTTCGTTTCAACCGACAATCGAAGCCGTGCTTTGCGAGTTGTATTGAACTCTCGCAACACGCTGTTGGAATCTGTGTTCATGCAACCGGTTGAACTTTACTGGGACTGGCCATGAGCACGATCTCTCCGCGCCTTCGCGCGCAATTCGTCAAATCGGGCTGGATATTCACGACTCTCCTGAGCATTGCACTTTGCGGGTGCAGCACACTGCGAGTGAAGCTGGGAAGCAGGGTTGAAATTGCGAAGCTTCCGGTCGCCTCGATGGAGGCAAAGCTCGTCGGGGATCCCGGCGTAGCGCCGGGGGAGCGATCTCCGCTCATCGTCACTTTCTTGCAACCCGACGGCACGGTGCTCACTACAGAAGGCGCGGGCAAGGGCAAGGTGCTCTGGCGGGATCTGGTCGTAAGCGCGACTCTCGTCTCCGTCAATAAGAAAGGTGTCGTTTCCCTGGCGCATGATCCGCGAGCCAGCGACGGTAAGATAGGCCACCTGACGATCACGGTGCCGAGCCATCCGGGACTGCAGACCGAGCTGGATGTGCCGGTGCGCTACGACTATGCGTTTGCGGCCAGCTTTCGCGGGGCTGATGGCAACAACGGCCTGGATGGGACAGACGGAATCAGCGGATCTCCGGGAAGTATGGGGTCGATGGATCCGAACAATCCATCCGCCGGCGGCGATGGTGGCAACGGAACGAATGGCAGCGATGGAGGCAATGGCGGCGATGGCGGCGATGGACCAAATGTGCAGGTACTTCTGCGACTGCGTCCGGGAAACCCTGCGCTGCTGCAGGCGTCGGTGACCGCGGATGGACATCGGCCGTGGTTCTATCTCGTGGATCCGAACGGCGGCTCGCTTACCGTGAACTCGGTTGGTGGAAGCGGGGGCGCTGCGGGAAGGGGCGGACGCGGAGGGAGCGGCGGCTCGGGCGGCATCGGAACTCCATCCGGGAACAGCGGCTCATCAGGAATGGATGGCAGCGACGGGCGGCCCGGATCGGATGGAAGCCCGGGGCGCATCACGGTGCAATACGATGCGAGTGCGAAGCCGTTTCTCTCGGTCCTGCATGTGCCGGCGTCTGCCACATTGCAGGAAACGTCCGTGTCGCCGCCATGGTGATCGATGCGAGCACGACGATCGCGCAACGTTGATGCGGCGAATCTGCTGATCGTGGATGCGCTCTCAAGTCGCACAAGCTTCAATGCGGCGCCTGTGCCTGATGCTCGGGATTGCTGAGGACTTGTTCGCGCGTATAGCCCTCCCATGTCCACGGGGTCACGGTGTCGCCCATCAGATGTTCGAGCAGCGGACGGAAGGCCAGCTCGCCGTTGTCTGAATTGGTAAGCAGAACCATGCAGTCCTGATGGCGCGTGAAGCAGATGACGTAGTTTTCGGCGCCGTCGCCATGGCCTTCCTTGAAGAACGCAGGACCGTACTTCGTGTGCGTGAGCAGTCCCCAGCCAAGGCCATAGCTCAGACCGACCGCAGGACCTTCGTCGCTGGTCGCCTCGTCGAGCGTCGGAAACTGGTGCGCGGCTCGGATGCGGATCTGCGGTGTGAGCATTTCGTCGCGTGTCGCAGGCTTGAGGATATGGTTGGCAAAGAGCGCCTCGAGAAATCGCGAGAGATCGTTGACGCTGGTGGCCATCGATCCGGAGGCTCGGGCGTGATCTTTGCGGGTGTAGTTCAGAAAGTTTCCGGATGAGCCATAACGCGCCGCGTTGTCAGCGACGAAGCGGTTGTTCCATGTGAGGCTCGTGGTGTTCATCCCGAGCGGAGTGAAGAGATCGCGCTGCATCGAGATTTCGATCGGCTCGTGTGTGATGGCTTGCTCGATGACGTACTGCAGCAGCGTAAGACCTTCGCCAGAGT
>DASYBN010000183.1:0-3116 GCA_036500785.1 Acidobacteriaceae bacterium | reverse complement strand
TCTTCGCCGTCTTGCGCTTCCTCAGCCGCATCAGGCTCTCGTTCACCGCAATCCGCACCAGCCAGGTCGAGAACTTCGAGTTCCCCTGGAACTGCTCGAGCTTCTGAAACGCCTTGAAGAAGACGTCCTGTGTGATGTCTTCGGCGTCCTCGCGATTCTGCGTAATGTGCAGGGCAGTGCGATAGATCTGGCGGTCATACTGCCGCACCAGCTGCTCAAAGGCGGCGCTGTCACCGGCCTTGGCGCGTTCGACCAGCGCCAGATCAGGATGCGGTTCGAGGACCGCGCTACGATCCTGGATCCCGGCGGGGCCTGCGAGGGGATGTGTTTGAGCCGCCCTATGTGTAGTCTACAGGACGCAGAATGCCCCGAATGGGACTCAGCGGACGTACGAGAACACGCCACACAGGTTAGGCGCATTGTTCAGCGCATCCACCGTCAGCACCGGCGGCGTCGCACCCGAGAAGAACGCCACCTCCAGGTCGCGCCCCTGCGCATACGTCACAATCCACTGCGTCTCATCCGACCCACACAGCGTGTTTTTGTGCAGGAAGCGCTTGTCCGCTGGAATCTCGACGCGAAAGACGTTGCCGCCTCCCGTCGGAGTGTCCGGGTTGAACAGAGCGATCGCTTCCTTCGTCTCGAGCGAGCGAATCTGCGCGACGGTGAACGTCGTAAAGTTGATCGTCAGCTTCGACGGCGCGAAGAAGATGTCGCCCGTAATGCTGCGGGAATTCGAGCTCGAGGCCCGCCACGGGCCGGACTCCTGTGCCTTCACGGTTAGAGTGAATGCGAAACTGAGAAGAGAGGCTGCGACGAGCAGCGGGCGAAAGCGCATCCTTTGAGCATGACATCCGGATGCCGTGCGGGCAAATGCTGCCGCTCCCGTCTTGTGCCCTAAACTTGAGGCAGTCACTCTTCGGAGGGAGCACGCGTTGACGGGTTCGAAGTATCCGATGCTCACGCCCCATCATCGCGAGCCAAACCGCGCAGCCATCTGTGCGCTGGCCATCATGGCGAAAGCTCCGCGCCCGGGCAAGGTGAAGACCCGGCTAAAGCCGCCGCTCACCGCCGAGCAGGCCGCCGCGCTGAACGTCTGCTTCCTGCGCGACACCGCCGAAAACATCGCAACGCTCGCGAACGACAGCTCTGCACAGGGCCTCGTCTGCTACACGCCCGTGGGCGACGAAGCTGCCTTCGACGACCTGCTGCCCAACGGATTCGCGCTAATCCCGCAGCGCGGCGACGGCTTTGGCGAGCGGCTCCTCTACGCCGCGGAAGACATTCTGAGCTGCGGCTTCGGCGCGGTGTGTCTCATCGACTCCGATTCGCCGACGCTTCCCGCCACCGCACTCCGCGATGCCGTCGACGCGCTCAACAAGCCCGGAGAGCGCGTCGTGCTCGGCCCCTCAGATGACGGAGGCTACTACCTCATCGGCCTCAAAACTCCAGAGCCGCGTTTGTTCCAACACATCACCTGGAGCACGCCGAGCGTCTATGCCGAAACCGTCGAGCGGGCGCGCGAGGCCGGAACAAGTCTCCTCGAGCTTCCGAAGTGGTACGACGTCGACGACGCTCCCACCCTCGCAACCCTCGAGCGTGAACTGCTGCTCAACCAGCGCCCCCAATTCGCGCAGGTAAACGGATTCCCCGCACACTGGACGAAGCAGTTTCTTGCGGAGCGTGCGGCCCGATGAACTGCGCCGAACTGCAGCGTTGGCATCACGGCCGCGCCTGGCTGACCAACGCAATCCTCTGCGCCCTCGGCGCCGGCCTCCTCTGGCTGGCACACGATTTCTGCCGGGAGCACACCCACTTCAGAATCGGCTTCTCCGGCGCATCAGGTTTTTCCAATTGCCTCTATGTCGCCGCGATTGTGATCGTGCTCACCCAGCCGGTCAACCGCGCCACACTCTGGATTGTGCTCGCCTTCGCCGCCGCCTTCCAGATCATCACCCTGCACGCGGCACCGTTTCTCTCCAGCGACATCTATCGCTACGTCTGGGACGGAATCGTCCAGCACGCGCACATCAGCCCCTACCGCTACGTGCCCGGCGATCCCGCACTTCGCCTCCTGCAACAGCGCCATCCCGAGATCTACTCCAACATCAACCGCAAGGAGTACGCGCACACCATCTACCCGCCGGTCGCGCAGATGATCTATTGGCTCGTGACGCTGGTCTCGCAGAGCGTCCGCGCAATGAAGATCGCGATGTTCGGCTTCGAGTGCATTGCCGCAGCCGCACTCATCGCCCTGCTGCGCCGCATGGGCCGCCGCCCCACCGACATCCTCCTCTTCGCCTGGTGTCCGCTGCTGGTCTGGGAGATCGGCGGCGCCGGCCACGTCGACGCCGTCATCCTCGCCTTCGTCTCGCTCGCACTGCTGTTCCGCTATCGCGAGCGCCCCATCCTCACCGGGCTATTCTTGGGCCTCGCTGTAATGACCAAGTTCTACCCGCTCGTGCTGCTGCCCGCCCTCTGGCGGCGCGGCGACTGGAAGATGCCCGCGACGCTCGCCGCCGTCTGCGCAGTGGGTTACGCCATCTACGCCTCTGCAGGCAAGCTGGTCTTCGGATTCCTCGGGGGCTACGCGGTCGAGGAAGGACTCGATAGCGGAACACGCTACTTCCTGCTGGACTACGCGAACAGAGTCCCCAGACTGCGTTGGCTCGACAAGACCGAGTACATCGTATTCTGCGCTGCAGTCTTTGCCGGGATAACGCTGTGGGCTTGGAGGCACGCCTCCATCGAGCGGCTCGGCGACTCCGTCAAGGTGCAGCATCCCGCGTTCGTCCGCGCCTCGATGATGTTTGCGCTCGCGCTAATGCTGCTGTTTTCGCCGCATTACCCGTGGTACATCGCGTGGCTAATTCCGTTGCTCGCGATATCTCCGAACTGGATCGCCATCACATACGTCTGCGCCTTCTTCTATGGGTTTACAACCCAGTGGGCCGATCCCGGACCGAAGATGTTCGTGCTGAACCGCTGGATCTACTTCGCTGTCGCGTGTGCATTTGTCGTGCAAATCCTATGGACACAGACGAAGCTCGCGCGCCGCTTCGACTGCCGGGGGCAAGCCGATGCAGTCTAGGATCTCTGTGGTGATTCCGGCGCTG
>DASYBN010000182.1:0-10649 GCA_036500785.1 Acidobacteriaceae bacterium | reverse complement strand
ATCTCCTCGCCGCTGGCCTGAATATCGAACCCATTGAAGAGGTCGGCGATGCGCTCGTCCGAGAAGCCACGCTCGCGCAGAAGCCGTATCTCGTCGCTGAGCATCGAGACGACCTGAGCGGCGGTGAACCGCTCCTGCGGAGCACCGGCGGCGTCGCGCAGCTCGCGGGCGGCGCGGGCGACCTGATCGGCGGTATAGGTTGGCTGGTCGGGCACGGGCTCCTCCTATGATTTGCTTCGGGTTGCGTCAGGGCACATCTCGGTAAGAAGCATTGAGGCGCGTTCAGGTTGCGGCGGCCGAGCAGATTCGCAGGCGTCTGGTGCAGACTAGAGGCAGGAGTCGCGATGATCATTGTGCAGGAGTTCGTCGACCTTGATACGCCGAGTGGAACGATGCGCACGCATATTCTGCGTCCGGCCGCGGAAGGAAGGTATCCGGGCGTGCTGTTTTACTCGGAGATCTTCCAGGTGACCGAGCCAATCCGGCGGCAGGCGGCGCAGCTCGCAGGGCACGGATATGTGGTGGCGATACCGGAGATCTATCACGAGTATGAAGCTGCAGGGACGGTGTTGGCGTATGACCAGGCCGGTTCGGATAGAGGAAACGCGCTGAAGACGACGAAGCCCGTGCAGGGGTTCGACGACGATGCACGAGCCGTGCTGGCGCACCTGGGCTCGCGGGGCGATTGCACGGGCCGGCTGGGCGTGATGGGCATCTGTATCGGCGGCCACCTGGCATTTCGTGCGGCGATGAATCCTGAGGTGCTTGGCGCCGTGTGCTTCTATGCGACGGACATTCACAAAGGAAGTCTCGGGCATGGACGGCATGACGACTCGCTGTCGCGCGCGGGTGAGATCAAAGGCGAGTTGCTGATGGTGTGGGGGCGTCAGGATCCGCACATCCCTACGGAAGGACGAATGCTGATCCTGGAGACGCTCAACACAGCAGACGTGAGGCTGAACTGGCACGAGGTGAACGGAGCGCATGCGTTCCTGCGCGACGAAGGAGTTCGATATGACCCGGAGCACGCGCGCGCCATGTTCGGGTTGGCGCTGGACCTGTTTCACCGAACGTTAGCGGTGGGGGCTCCGAAGTAGGCCGCTCAGGAGATGAAGCCGCGCAGCCACGCGTCGGTGCTGCTGGTGAGTTCGGTGGTTGTGCCGTCGAAGACGATTCGCCCTTCGTTGAGCACGAGGAACTTCGTGCTCGGGTCAATGCCACCGTTCGGAATCAGTTCCATATTGCCTTTCGCCTGATCGAAGCGATGCGTGGCGAGCGTGAAGGCATCCTGCATTCGATGCGTGATCAGCAGCGAGGTAGTCTGCGAGACGTCGCGCTGCTTCACGATGAGTTCAATGATTGTGGCTGACGTGATTGGATCGAGGCCGCCGGTAGGCGAGTCGTAGAGGATGAGGTCAGGGCGCGAGATGATCGCACGCGCGATGGAGACGCGGCGGCGCATGCCTCCCGAAAGCTCGGAGGGGAACTTCGAGATCGCCTGCTCAAGCTCCACGAAGCGCAGCGCCTCAACGACGCGGTCGTGGACTTCGGGCTCGGGCACGTGCTCCTCGCACAGGCGATAGGCGACATTGTCCTCGACATCGAGTGAATCGAAGAGCGCGCTCTCCTGAAACACCATGCCGATGTGAGCGCGAATCTCGAAGATTTCGCGCTGAGTTAGATCGCAGAGATTGCGGCCAAAGATGCGGACCTCACCGGTATCTGGGATCAGGAGGCCATTGGCCAGCTTCATGATGACGCTCTTGCCGACGCCTGCCGGTCCGAGCAGGATGCGGGTCTCGCCGTGCGCGACCGTGAAGGAGATGTCGCGCAGAACGGGGCCGCGGTCGAACTGAATGGAGACGTTGCGGAACTCGACGACGGGTGTGCCGGGCTCGATGGAAGGGCTGACGGGAGCGGATGCGGGCGTCGCCATGCAGCTACCTTCCGAAGATGCCGATCATCAGTTTGGTGACGAGGAAGTCCATGAGGATGATCAGGACGGAGCTGACGACGACTGCCTGTGTCGTAGACCGGCCCACGCCTTGCGTGCCTCCGGTCGTGCGCAGGCCGTAGAAGCAGCCGATTGTGGCGATGACAAAACCTGAGAAGAGCGGCTTCGTAAGGCCTTCCATCACGTCGGCGAATACGAGAGAACGGAATGCCGTATGGAAAAAGGCGCCGCCGTTGAGGCCAAGGAGCCCGACAGCCACGAGCGCTCCACCGGCGATGCCGCAGGCGTCGGAGATTGTCGTGAGGAAGAACAGCATGGCGATGGTGGCGACGAGGCGCGGCGCCACAAGTTTGCGAACAGGGTCGGTGCCCAGCGCGCGCATGGCATCGATCTGCTCCGAGACCTTCATCGAGCCAAGCTCGGAGGCCATGCCCGAGGCGTTGCGGCCGGAGACCATCAAGCCCGTGAGCACGGGCCCAAGCTCCTTGACCATCGAGAGGGCGACCAGGCGGCCGGTCATATTGACCGCACCGAACTGCTTGAGCGACGTGGCCGACTGCAACGTGAGCACGCAACCGGTGAAGAAGCCGGTCAGAATGACGATCGGGACGGACCCGAAGCCGATGTAGTCCATCTGGGTGAAGGTATCGGCGATGTAGCGCGGCTGGGAGAAGATGGCGCTGATGGCGTGCCACGTCAGCAGGGAATAGTCCTGTACCGAAGCGACAGTGCGCTTGGCGAATGCTTCTGGGGACGGGAGTCTCATTCGATCCGCTGTCGCTAAGAGTAACAGAGTAGATAGACTTGCCAGCGCACGGAAGGTGCGAAAATAGAGTTATGTACGCCACCATGAAGGCCGCCGTGCTGCGGGGCAAAGAGGACCTGCGGATAGAGCAGGTGCCCGTGCCGCAGGCCGCGGCAGGCGAACTGGTGTTGCGGGTGGACGCGGCGCTGACCTGCGGGACGGATCTCAAGGTGTTCAGGCGCGGCTATCACGCCAGAATGCTGACGAAGGACCAACTGTTCGGGCATGAGATTGCCGGAACCGTAGTTCAGGTGGGTGAGGGCGTGCAGAACTTTCGCGTCGGCGAGCGCGTGGTCCCGCTCAACTCGGCGCCCTGCGACGCCTGCTTCTTCTGTGGCGAGGGGCAGCAGAACCTGTGCGACGATCTGCTCTTCAACAACGGGGCGTATGCAGAGTTCATGCGGGTGCCTCGGCGAATCGTCGAGAAGAACACGCTGCGAATTCCCGATGCCATGCGCGCGGAACACGCAGCCCTGACCGAGCCGCTGGCTTGCGTTGTGCGCGGCCTGGAGGAGTCGGATGCGCGCGCCGGCCAGACGGCGATCGTTCTGGGCGCAGGTCCGATCGGACTGCTGTTCATTCATGCCGCAGCAACCGAGGGCTTGAACGTGATTGCGGTCGTGAAGCGCACGGATCAGGTGCAGACCGCGAAGCTGTTCGGTGCGCAGCACGTGGTGCGCGTAGCGGATGTAGAAGACCCTGTCGCCACGGTTCGCGCGCTCACGCCGGCGAGCCGCGGTGCGGACCTGGTGTTTGAGGCCGTGGCAACGCCCGAAGCATGGCAGTGGGCCGTGCAGATGGTGCGCAAGGGAGGTGTCGTGAACTGGTTCGGCGGACCGCCCGCGGGCACAGACGTGAGGCTCGACACGAACCTGATTCATTATTCCGACCTGACCCTGAAGGCGAGCTTTCATCACACGCCGGCTACGGCGCGGCGCGCGTTCGCGATGCTCGAGTCAGGGAAGTTCAAAGCGGATGCATTTCTAACCAGCGCGGCGACGCTGGACGAGGTTCCGCAGGTCTTTGAGCGCATGCTGACCCGGCCTGCCGACGGGATTGCACCTGAGATCAAGACGGTGGTCTACCCGCACGCGCGCAGCGCCGGGGCGAAGGCGTCCACCGCAGCAGAGCTCGTTGGAGAACGGTCATGAGCGTGCAGCGGGAGTCCGGTGTCGATACTTTCGGCGAGCTTGAGGGCTCGCCTGAGGTATATCTCACGCCGTCGGAGCGGCCGTCGCTCGAGCACGCGATGATGTGGTGCAAGCAACTGGCGGCGACGCACTACGAGAACTTCCATGTGACGACCTTCTTCCTGCCGAAACGACTGCGGCCGCACTTTTATAGCGTGTATGCGTTTTGCAGGACGTCGGATGATCTGGGCGACGAGGTCGGCGACACGGCCACCGCGACGCGGCTGCTGGGCGAATGGCGGGCGATGTTGCAGGAGTGCTTTGCGCATCCCGAGCGTTCGCGGCATCCCGTGTTCGTCGCGTTGCAGCCGACCATTGCGGCGTGCAGTTTGCCGATCGGGCCGTTCGAGGATCTCATCACGGCGTTCGAGCGGGACCAGGTTTACCCAAAACACGAGTCGCTCGCGACCCTGGAGGAATACTCGCGCTACTCGGCGAATCCTGTGGGCAGGCTGGTGCTCCTGCTCTGCGGATATCGCGATGAGGAGCTGATGCGATTCTCCGATGAGATCTGCACGGGCCTGCAGCTGGCGAACTTCTATCAGGATGTTGTGACGGACTGGGTCGACCGCGGCCGCCGATATCTCCCCGCCGAAGCGCTGGGCCGGTTTGGTGTCACAGACGAGCAGATCGCGAAGCGGCGCTTCGATGCGAACTTTCGCGCGATGATGCAGTTTCTAGTCGCCGATGCGCGCGCGCGACTGCAACGCGGAGCAAGGCTTACAACACTGGTCGAGCGGGATCTTGCGTCTACGCTCTCGCTGTTTGTGAAGGGCGGCCTATCGATTCTCGACGCCATTGCGGCGCAGGATTACGACACGCTGCGTTCGCGGCCGGTGGTCACAAAATCCGCGAAACTACGTCTGCTGGGAGGCGCACTGGTGGGCCGGGTCAGCGCAGCGGTGCTGCCGTCCAGGAAGCTGCCGCCGAATTCACCGTCGAGCTCTCCACAGGGACTGAGTGCATGACTCGCACGCGTAACCCGGCCACTCTTTCGGAGTTGCAGGTGGCCTACGCCACGTGTCGCGAGATCGCGAAGCGCGAGGCGAAGAACTTCTACTGGGCGTTTCGGGTTCTTCCACCGCATAAAGCCGACGCGATGTGCGCGGTTTACGCGTTCATGCGCAAGGCCGACGATCTGGCGGACGACGAACGGCTGACGATTGAGCAGCGGCGCGCGGCAATGGCCGAGTGGACGGCTGCGTGGCGCAAATCACGTGGCGGAGCGACACACGATCCCGTTTTGCTGGCATTAAACGATACGCAGCAGCGCTTCGGTATCAGCGATGAGCTGCTGGAGAAGCTGGTTCAAGGAACAACACTTGATCTTCAGGAGAATCAACCTGGCGTGGAACAGGTTCGATCGATCCGCATCACCGAAGGTGGACACTCGACAAACAGCTTTCAGGTGTACAGGAACTTCGAAGAGCTCTATCGCTACTGCTATCTCGTCGCGTCGGTCGTGGGACTGGTCTGCATCCGGATCTTCGGCTACAGCGATGAACGCGCGGAACACTACGCTGAACATGTCGGGATTGCGTTTCAGCTGACGAACATTCTTCGGGACGTCAAAGAGGATGCGGAGCGCGGGCGTGTGTATCTTCCGCTCAGCGAACTGAAACACGAGCATGTTGAACTTGAGGACCTGCTGCTGGCGACGCGCGGCGTGGTGATCACGCAGGAGATGGTGGAAATGGTGCGGCGGGAGGTGAAACGCGCGGGGGTGTTCTATCGCGACGCCGCCGAGCTGATCCCGCTGCTCGATGCAGATTCGCGTCCGGCCATGCGAGTCCTGGTATCGATCTATGAAGGTCTGCTGGACAGGATTGCGGCGAATCCGGCGGCAGTGTTTCGCAAGCGCGTATCGGTGCCGACGGTGACGAAGCTTGCGATTCTCGGACGCGGACTGTTCGAGGCATGGCGGCTGCGGAGACGTTCGTGAACGGAACGGCCGATGTGGTGGTGGTCGGCGCTGGGTTAGCCGGACTTGCGGCGTCAGTGTCGCTGAGTGGAGCAGGCGCGCGCGTCGCGCTGCTGGAGCGTAAGCCGTATGTCGGCGGCCGCGCGTACTCCTATCTGCATCCCGCGCTCGGTGAGGTGATTGACTCGCAGCATGTGCTTCTGGGCTGCTGCACAAATCTGATTGATCTATGCCGGATGGCTGGGACCGACCGGAAGATTCGCTGGTATGACGCGATCACGTTCCTGGAGCCGGTGCGCAGTGGGGAAGGGCCGCGGCTGAGCGAGATTGTGCCGGGCGAACTGCCGGCGCCCGCACATTCGATGATGAGCTTTTTGAGCGCGCCGATGCTGAGCGCGCACGATAAGGCGGCGATCGCGCGCGGCCTGATGGAATTCATGCGTGGCATCCCGGCGAACGATGACGAGGCGTTCTCTAATTGGGTGAAACGGACACGGCAAACAGACCGCGCTGTGCGGCACTTTTGGGAGCCGATCGTCGTCAGCACGTTGAACGATTCGTTCGAGCGCACCTCCACACGCTACGCGGCCAAGGTGTTTTACGAGTCGCTGCTGAAATCGGCTGAAGGCGGGAGGTTCGGGATACCCGCGGAGCCGCTGTCTGCGTTTTACTCTGCGGTCGCGAGGCTGGCTGAACGGCAGGGAACAGAGGTGCATCTGCGATGCAGCGTGGAGCGGATCGAACGCGCCGGCGAGACATGGCATGTCGTGACGGCAGACGGCACCACGATATCCGCGCCCGTGCTGCTGCTGGCGTTGCCGTTCGAACAGACGCAGAAGTTGCTCGCTACGATTTCAAATCCGAATGGTGCACAGCATCGCATGATCGAGGGCTGCGCGCGATTCCTGCATGCGCCGATCACGACGATCCATCTATGGCTCGATCGCGAGGTGACCGAGCTGGAGCATGCAGCTCTCCTGGATACGCGCATCCAGTGGATGTTTAACAAGTCGCGCATTCGACGGAGTGAAGGCAAGGGCCATTACGTTGAGCTGGTGATCAGCGCGTCGTTCGCAGAGTTGAAGAGATCGCGTGAAGAGATTCTCTCGTCCGCGATTGAGGAGTTGAAGACCTTTTTTCCAGCTGCGCGAGAGGCGAGGGTTCTTCGCGCGGCTGTTCTCAAGGAGGCGCGCGCTACCTTTTCCGTGACTGCCGGTCTGGATCAGTTTCGACCGGAGCCGGACCGTTTGGGCGACGGGCTTTTTCTGGCAGGGGATTGGACCAGGACCGGCTGGCCGAGCACGATGGAAGGGGCCGTACGGAGCGGCCGCATTGCCGCAGAACGGGTGGCACGCGCCGCGGGCGATTCCGCGAACTTCGTCACGCCCGACCTGCCGCCGCGCGGACTGATGCGGCTGCTCGCGCGCTGAGGCTTGGCCTTTCCGCTTCTATCTCGAGACCAGAACGACGCCGACGGCCAGGAAACTTGTCGCGAGCCAGCGGCGGCGGTCCACGTTTTCATGCAGGAAGAGCTTTGCGGCGATCGCATTGCCTACGTACGTGATTGACCCGATTGCGGGCGCGGCGAGCGAGAGATCGACCAGCGAGAGCGTGAAGAGCATCGCGAAGAAATTGAGCGCCATGCACAGCGCACCAATCAAGAACATAGGTGAGGACAGAACGGCGCAAATCGGGCCGAGATAGCTGCGCAAGCCTGTGCCGATGCGGAGAGCGTCGAGGTCGCCGAGGCGGCGCATCGCGCCAGCAATGAGGCACTCGCCCGCGATGGCAAGGGCAGCAACGCAAACGATGCAAATCCATGACCGGGCGACCGCGGAGCCATGGAGAACGATCCACGTTGCGAGCAGAGGTGCCCGCATCAGCGGCCCACCCCGGAATCCATCAGCGGCAGGTCGTTGCGCTCGCCGGGAACGGGGTGCTCGGTGCGCGATGGCGAGTTTGCCACGAATCCGACGGCCGAGGTGATGAGCAGGATGCCAATCCAGCGGTAGACGGAGAGGTGTTCGTGGAGCCAAAAACGGCTGAGAAGCGCGACGACTACGTAGCCGAAGGCGGTGGCCGGCATGACGAAGGTGAGGTCCGCCCAGGAGAGCGCTGTCATGTAGCTGGCGAAGAAGCCGATCAACAGCACGATGCCGGTGTCGACGAAGGGATTGAAGAGGGCGTGCCACAGAAGCCCAAGATGATGGAGGTCGACCGCGCCTACCTGGGCCATGCCACGAGAGAGCAGTGTGTCACCGACCGATGCCGTCAGCATCACGCACACGAGGATCGCGTACTGGGAGGGTTTGAGGCGGTGAGTCATGCGCGGCAGGTTCAGGATACCAAGCTTGTCACTGGCGATCTGGGGGTCCGGGAGGTATCGTCTCCCCCGTCGGTAACCGCAATGCGGTTATTCCGTAACACGATGGATTTCCACAGGTATTCTCTACGCCGGGCTCCTGGGATGCTCTGGAAGCGGATTGACTGTAAACTGCAATCTCCTAAAAACACAGTGCTTATACGCGAGGGAACGAAGTAGAACTTAGTATTGGCGTAATGCCCGCTTAGAATCATTAGCGTGTTACGGTAAATAAGAGAGATATTTACAGAATCTCAATACAACGGACGGAGCTCAAATTGGCTAAAGTTGCATACCTCCTTCTCACGTGCGGACTGGTCCTGTGCGTGTTGATTGCCTGCGAGCGGCCCGCCTATGCGTATGTCGATCCAGGATCGGGACTGTTCCTGCTGCAAGGAATCGGTTCAGCTCTCCTTGGTGTTCTCTATGTTATTCGTCGCAAGCTGAAGCTGATCAAGAGAACGAAAACCGAACCGGCTGCAGGGTCACCATCGATCACATCGCACGGCTGATGGCCACTCACATGAAGCATCCGAAGCAGCGGCCGCTGAACTGCGCTTGCACGAATGAGTAGTCGCCTTGTCACTGTTGCAGCAGCCCTCAGCCTAGCCACGATCTGTCTATCTCCGGTTCTGGAACCGCTGGTGAGGCCGACCCACACTCTCGCTTATCACTGGAGTGGCGGGGCGTGGACCCTATTCGGGCCCGTAATGGTTGAGCTGATCGCTCTGTTTGTGATTCTGGCGCTTCTCTTGTTTTCCGCCGAGCGTCCGGGGGTATGGCGGAGCGTTGTCTGGACGGGCATTCTTCTTTTTCTGCCGTGGATTATTGCTGCGCAGGTCGAGCAGGCCTGGCCTCAGATCGTCCCGCATTGGTTCTGGATGCCGCCTCTGCGCGTGCCACTCCTGCTGTGGCCGATATTGGTGGTGTTGTCGGTGCGATTCCCGACAAAGCGCGAAGCGATTTTGGACGTGTGCTCGGCTATCCTCGCGTTCTTTGCATTGAGCAGCGTTCTGGTGCTCGGCCAGTTCCTCTGGTTCTGGTGGAGTGCCCGGGCGCTCAACCGCCCGATCGAAACACGTCCGGTGGTCACCGCTTCGGCAGCTGTTGGCAAACCGCGGATTATTTTCATAGTGATGGATGAGCTCTCGTACCAGCAGGTCTACGAGCACCGGTACGCAGGCCTTCAGCTTCCGACATTTGACACGCTCGCCGCAGATTCAACAGTGTTTACTGACGTCACGCCCACGGCCAACCACACCGAGCTGGCGATTCCGGCGCTGTTCAGCGGACGTCCGGTGGAAGACTTCAGCGCCACGGCCAGCGGCATGTTGCTTACCCGCAGCGCCGAGAAAGATCCGTGGCAGCGCTTCAACGCAACCGACACCGTCTTTGCGGATGCTCTTAAGGATGGGCGACGAACGGCGGTCGTTGGCTGGTATAACCCGTACTGTCGGATTATGCCCGATGTCCTGGACACGTGCTACTGGACCGACGCGTACAACGTGCAGGGCGGTCTGACCTCCGAAGGAAGCTTTAAGTTCAACTTAATCTCCTCGGCGGATTACGCATTTCACGGTCAGAAGCTTCGCGAGGATCTTGCGCGCAAGCTGCATCTGTCGGTGAAGTTCGATCACACAACTACCGGCGCGCATCTTCACGATTTTCTTCGGCTCGAGCCGGTTACCGACAAAGTTCTACTGGATCCTTCTGCGGGATTCACCTTTATCCATCTGCCCATCCCCCATCCCGACGGGATTTATAACCGCAGGACGCGGCAGATGACGACGGAACCCTCAACCTACGTAGATAATCTCGCCCTCGCGGACGCGTATCTGGCGCATATGCGCGCTCTTCTGGAGAAGAGCGGCCAGTGGGACTCCTCGACCGTGCTGTTGATGGGCGATCACGGGTGGCGAACCAGTCTCGTGTGGATGAAGTTCCCCGAATGGTCACCGGAAGAGCAGCTTGCGAGCCTGGGCGGGACATTCGACACTCGCCCGGCCTACATTGTGAAGCTGGCTGGCCAGAAGACTGGAATGCGGATCGACGAGCCGTTCAATGCAATCCGTACGCGCGCGCTGATCGATGCCCTGATGGCCGGCAACATTCGTTCTCCGGATGACCTAAAAGCCTGGGTCGACGGTGGCCGTGCGTCCGGGAACCAGCAGTTCACCGCAGCCGGCATCGTAAGCGGCGTGAATTAGGGAACTCCTTAACGGATACGGGCAGGACCAGGAATGCCTTCAAGTCCGGCTTTGCCACGCAGAGAATCCTGCGAAGTCCTGTTTGAGCTGGGATGATCCTGCGAACCCCACAAATGGAACCCGAAATTTTGGTGATACGGAACCGTCCGATGTTTTCCAGTCGGTTACCAGAAAGCATTGGAAAGGTACTATCCCTGTTTGGTAAGTTGA
>DASYBN010000181.1:0-4849 GCA_036500785.1 Acidobacteriaceae bacterium | reverse complement strand
CATCGGAGACTCCCTTGATCGCGCGAAACCGCAGGCCGCGCATCTTCGCCAGCCGCGCCACGGTCGCCGCTTCCATGTCAACCAGCGCCGCGCCGTAGCTCTCGCGCAGCCGCAGCTTCTCGCGCACACCGGCGATCGCCTCGCTCGTCACCAGCACATGCTGCGCGCTGCCTGGGCTATCGCACGCAAAGCGCTCACCGGTCTTCGCATCCACTGCGAGCGCCGCTTCCACCACACTTCCGGCCGCAACCTCCGGCGAGCACGCCCCTGCAAGCCCGCACGAGACAACCAGCTCAACGCTCTCATCGCGTAGCGCCGCCTCAAGCGCCAGCGTTGCGCGCACCGCTCCCATCCCTGCAGCCGCGACAACCGCACCGTCGACACGACACAACCGAATTCCACGACGCAGCAGCTCCGCATCAGGCTTCACGCCGCGCACCAACCCGGGCATCTCCCTTGGAAGCGCCGCCACAATCGCAACCCGCACTACGCTCGCGCTCTCTTCTGCGGCGGGCATGTCGAGTCGCGCACCACCAGCTCCGGGTCGACGACAATCTGCTTCGCCGGCGGATGCTCCTCGGATGCGGTAATGCGCCGCACCACGGCCTCGGCCGCCAGAATCCCCATCGTGCGCAGCGGCTGCCGCACTGTTGTCAGTCCGGGATTTTGAAACGCGGCCGACTGCACATCATCGAAGCCCACCACCGAAACATCCTGCGGAACCCGCAGCCCTGCCTCACGCAGCGCGCGAATCGCGCCAATCGCCGAAACATCGTTGAACGTGAACAGCGCCGTGAATCGCGAATTCGACGCCAGCAGGCGCTGCGTGGCGAAGTAGCCGGGCTCGTGCCCCGGCGCATCGCCTTCCAGCTGCGCGACAAGCTTCATGTCCAGGTTCAACCTCGCGCGCCCGGCCGCGTGTCGAATCGCCTGCCACCGCGGCTCCGTGTCCGAGCTGAAGTTCTGTCCCTTGATAAACGCGATCTCACGGTGCCCCAACCCGATCAGATGATCGATCGCGAGCTCGGCTGCGCGCCGGTGATTGAGCACGATGTTTGTTATGCCCTCATGCTCAAACGGGCACGAGACCGTGATTGTCGGCAGATGCGGATGCTGAAGCAGCGGCGTGTCCACGGCGATCATTCCGTCCACCGCGCGATCCACCAGCATGCTCTGCGATCGCTCGATCAACTCGGCACGATGGTGATGGCTGATGAGGAAGTAGAAGTACTCGCCCTGCAGCAGGCCTTGCTCGATCCCGGCCAGCACCGCCGTCGCATATCCCTCCGAGACCTCCGGCACCAGCACTCCAATGATCATCGATCGCCCCCGCCGCAGCGAGCGCGCCAGCACATTCGGCCGGTAGTTGAGCTCTTCCGCCGCCGCGAAGATGCGGTCCTGCGTCGCCTTCGGGATCGACTTTGCCGCCGGCGCGCCATTCAGCACGCGCGAGATTGCCGCCACCGACAATCCGACGTGCTCGGCGATCATCTTCAGGCTGGCCGGCCGACGCCGCTCCTGATCTTTACCGGGCTGGTTCACCTTCGAAGTTTGCCACATTTTCGCGACATTCTTTGCATCTCCCCACATTTGCTTGACATCCAAGCTCGCCAGCGCGTACAACTCTTTCCGGCTAGGCAAAGGTTTGCCTAACGCTCGTTACCCGATCCGGCTGTATCGCCGGACGACGCTGTACTTTTTTCGGAGGCAATATGCGAATTTCTCTGCGCACGGTCTGCGGGCTCTTGCTCGCTGCCCTGCTCCTGCTGGCCGGTGGAACCGCAGCGCACGCCCAGTTCAACGCCAGCCTTTCGGGCACGGTGTTAGATCCCACCCAGGCCGCCATCCCCAACGCCACGGTCGTCCTTACCAACGACGCCACCCAGGTAAAGAAGACCGTCCAGTCCACCGGCGACGGCACCTTCCAGTTCACCGAGCTCGCCCCCGGAAATTATTCGCTCGACGTGACCGCGCAGGGATTTCAGCACAACACGATGTCGAACATCTCGGTCGCCGCCGAGTCGCCCCGAAATGTCAACGTGACTCTCCAGACAGGTCAGGAGAGCCAGACCGTCACCGTGAACGCAGATACAGTGCCGGTGCTGCAGACCGGCGATGCAAGTATTCGAGGCACCATCGATGGCGCCGAAATCCAGCGGCTCCCAACCTTCGGGGCCGACCCCTATGAGCAGCTCCGCACCGCTCCCGGCATCGTGGGCGACGCGGCGCGCGCCGGCAATGGAAACTCCGTCTTCCTGCCCAACAACGTCGGCCCGGGCGGCTCGAACTCCGGCATCTATCAGACTGAGAATCAGGTCCAGATCATCGCCTCCGGTCAACGCGTCGCCGACAACGACTTCATGATCGATGGCGTCAGCGTCAACTCGCTGACACACGGCGGCGCCGCCGTGGTTACGCCCAACGAGGAGGCCGTCGGCCAGATCACCACCGTTGCAACCTCATACGACGCCAGCCTGGGGCGCAACTCGGGCGCACAGATTCAGGTTGTCACCAAGAGCGGAACCGACGCTCTGCACGGTTCCGTTTTCTTTCTCTACGACGAGCCGGGCTTCAACAGTTTCAACAAGTACGGCGGTCCCGCGCCCGGCACCCCCACAGTGCGGAATGACAACAAGCAGCGCACCTGGGCGGCCTCTCTCGGCGGCCCGATCTTCAAGAACAAGCTCTTCTTCTTCCTTTCATATCAGGGCTACACGCAGCACAACCCCAGCTTCGAAAACGTCTACACAGTAACGCCGCAATATACTGCCGCTCTCAAGGCTCAGCGTAGCGGCGGCGTCTCGGAAACGATTGCCAACGATCCCGCTGCCACACCGCAGATCGTCGCGGTGCTTACGCCAGTCTGCACGGGATTCCCGACCTACATCGATCAGAACCCCGCAGACTCCACCTATGGAACGCCAGTGCCTGCCTGCCAGGTGATACCCGGCCCATCCGGCGGCTTGGATCTTGGCTCGCCCCTTCCTGGCGGGACCGCCCAACTCGGAGTCTTCCCGACCGGTAACGCGATCGACACAGCTCCATACTATGGCGCTTCAGAACAACAGGTCGGCGGCGGATTCGATGGCGTTCCTGACCTCCAGTACGTACAGATCCGCGTTCCCGCGCAGAGCCGCGGCAATCAGTACAACGGACGCATCGACTGGAACGCGACGTCGAAGGACCTCATCGCCGGGTCGGTGTACTTCACCAAGCTCGACAACCTCGGCACCAGCGGCACCAGCCCGGCAGCGCCTCAAAACTACGTTCCCTTCAAACCGCTGAACTCGGCGGAGACACTGATCTGGATTCACACCTTCTCTCCGAATTGGCTGAACGAAGCCCGCGGCAACGGTACCCGGTTCGCCGACAATCAGATCGCCGACGGCGGCAACACCGTGAACTACGGCATCCCCTACATCAACATCCAGAACTATCCAACCGCTCTGCAGTACGGTGTCCAGGCTGCGACAACCACCCCAGCTACCTTCGCAGAGAACACCTATGAGTTTCGCGATACCGTAACCCGCATCTTTGGTGCGCACTCGATTCGTGTCGGGTTTGAAGCACGCTGGGAGCAGGACAACGACAATCTCTACGGCTATGAGCGCCCCACCTACGCCTTCAACGGTCTCTGGGCATTCGCAAACGACGCGTCTGTGTACGAGGCCATCTACGCCGATACCAACACGGGCGGCCCTGCCAACACGCAGCGCTACTTCCGTTCGCAGAACTACGCCGCCTTCGTGCAGCACGATTGGAAGGTCACGCCGAACCTGACCTTCAACGCCGGACTGCGCTGGGAGGAGTTCACTCCGATCAACAACAAGGGATCGCAGATCAACTATCCGGTCCTCGGCCCTCCGGGAGCAGAGTTGTTGGACATGAAACTAATTCCCCACAATCATCTCTGGAACTTCCAGCACAATAACTGGGGACCCAAGGTTGGTCTCGCCTGGACGCCACCCGCCTGGCACAACAAAATGGTCCTCCATGCGGGCTACGCTCTCGCCTATAACCACCTCGACTTCGGCCTCTTCAATCAGGCTGTCGAAGATGGTCCTGGCGTCGCCAACTTCGGCCTCTGCTGCGGTGGCCCCGGCAACACGGCCGGTATCATTTACGCGCTCGGGACCAGCCATTCGCCCAACAGCTTTCCCGCGAACCCTAATCTGGCCACCGGAACCAATGCGAACGGATTCCCCAACGGTGTTGGCCAGGTTGAGGTCTATGGCGCGCCCTACGTCCTGAAGTATCCCTCGAGCGATCTATACTCGATGGATATTCAGCGCGACCTCGGCTTCTTAACATCGCTGACCATCGGCTACAACGGCAGCTCTGGCCGCCATTACCCCCGTCTGGTGGACCAGAACTTCCTCTACAACAATTACCCCGGGCATACGCCCGCTATCCCGGTCTTCGCCGCCTATTTCGCGCAGACCGACTCCGTTCAGAACTACAACGCGTTGAACGTAAACGTGCGCCGTCCGCTGCACCATAACATCGGTTACGTCTTCAACTACACCTACGGCAAGTCGCTCGACCAGGTCTCGAACGGCGACTACTCGGATGGTTCCGCCAATCAAACCAATCCGGCCAACAACGCGAGTGAGTACGGCCCCTCAGACTACGACCTGCGCCACAACATCGTCGCTACCGTGCTCTATCAAAGCCCGGCGATCCACTCGTCCGCATTGATGAATACGCTCCTTGGAGGATTCCAGGCCAACGCCACCTTCTCATGGCACACCGGCTTCCCCTGGACTCCCGTGACGGGCACACTCAACACGGTGCCGATTGTCGATGGCGCCGCGGTGCAGAACATCGTGCGGCCATTGGCGTACTACGG
>DASYBN010000180.1:0-6946 GCA_036500785.1 Acidobacteriaceae bacterium | reverse complement strand
CGGTTATTCATCGCTCTGCACCCGATTCCGCGTCCACTGAACCAGTTCGGTGAGCCCCATGGCGCCGGCGAACACCAGGAACAAGGTGAACGGCGGAAGGTCACCCGTGTGGGCAAACGAGCGTAGGAAGTCCGCCACCACCGACACGGCGAGCATCGCTCCAGCGCCGGCCAGAATGGTTTGCATGCGCAGCAGCCGCTGAAACTCGTCCGTCTCTTCGCGCAGGTAGCGCGCCATGCGCAAGATCAGGCCGATGATCGGCAACGCCGGAAGTACCGACCAGAAGTAAAGGTAAAGGTGCTCCGGTCGCTCTACTTTGACCAGCCACGCCGAGCCGAACACCACCACCACGTAGGCGGCCATAAACTTCACAACATCGCGTTCGTATCTTTTCCGGGCCTTAGACTTTCCTCTGCAAAGCATCTCGCCTCCTTGATTGATGACAAGCAAACTTTACGTCAAGGTTGCTTGTCATGTCAAGCGTCCTTTACGGTCATTTAGGCGAGGACAGATTTCCGCTCTTCCGGGCCGCCAAGGCAAGGGAGCGGTACTCCACAAGAACCGCAATTTTTTGCGACGTTCGCGGAAGCTACATTCGCCCACCTACGTAACCGACTCCGGCACCGGTGGTTTATACGGGGGTGCTCTGGCTGCCTAAGCTCCAGGGTGATATCTCTCTTGTGTCACTCAGCTAAGTATTCAGAAGGAACTGCTGCGGTTAGGGCGCGTTGTCTTAGTCGACTGACTGTAGCTCAATTCATTCTTTGAGGTGCTCTATGCGCAAGCGGTTTGCGTTGAATTTGGGTGTTCTGTTTTGCTTCTCGGCCATGCTGCTGCTTCCACGCGCAATGCGCGCTGACACCGTCTTTTCCGAGAACTTCGACGAGACTACCGCTGCGCTCAACGTGACGCAGGCCGGCGCGTTCTCCGCGATCAACGGCACCAACGTTGACATCGTTGGTGCGGGTGATGGATGGGGATTCCTGTGCTCTGGTCCAGAGTCGGGTAACTGCGTCGATCTTGGCGGGACGGGTGGAAACTCAGTGGGCAACATTGAACTGACCACGTCTCTAAACCTGGCCGCCGGGACCTATCTGCTCAGCTTCGATCTGATTGGATCGCAGCGCGGCCCCACCACCTCCACGCAAGTCCTCTTCGGGTCCTATAACCAGATGTTCACTCTGACAAGCGACGACATGACTTCCGGTGTTGTTACGAACGCGCTTGTGACCGTCACTGGTGGTCCGACACAGTTGGAGTTTATCGACCTGGGTGACAACGACAATATCGGCTCCGTGCTGGACAACATCACCATCGCCTCCACTCCGGAGCCCAGCAGCCTTGCCCTGCTGGCGACCAGTCTGCTCGGCGCGGGTGGCATGCTCCGGCGGCGCTTCAAAGCCTGAGTCGGCGTTCTCCACATCGACAAAGAGGGTCGCTCCGGCGACCCTCTTTGCTTGGCGCTGTTCTCCGCGCGGTGACATCCATGTAGGCTTGAAACAGGAGCCATGAACGTCAACTTCGCCGAGCGCGCCCACAACCACAACTGGAAGCTCGACTCCATCGTGCGGTCGCTGCTGGATACCGACTTCTACAAGTTCCTCATGCTCCAGTTCATCTGGAAAAACTTCCCGCGTGTCACCGCCTCGAGCGAAATCCACAACCGCACCGTCCGTGTACGCCTTGCGGAGCGGATCTCCGCCGAGGCGCTTCGCGAGCAGATGGACTTCGTCACGCGGCTTCGCTTTCAGCGTTCCGAGCTCATCTGGCTGGCCGGCAATACTTTCTACGGGGTCCGCCAGATCTTCGAGCCCGCGTTTCTCGACTGGCTCGAACACAGCTTCCGTCTCTCCGACTACGAGATCACGGAAGGCCGCGGCGAAGATGCCGGCCAGCTCATCCTCCGCTTCTCCGGCCTCTGGACCGAGGTCACGATGTGGGAGGTCTACTCGCTGGCCATCGTCAGCGAGATGAAGACCCGCGCCGCGCTCGCCGAGCTCAACGAGATGGAGCTCGACATCCTCTACGCTCGCGCCAAGACGCGCCTTTGGGACAAGATCGAAAAGCTCCGCCGCATCGAAGGCCTGCGCCTCTCTGATTTCGGTACGCGTCGCCGCCACAGCTTTCTGTGGCAGGAGTACTGCGTTGAAGCGCTCCAGACGGCGCTCAACAACGGCCAGTCAAACGGCCACGCCTCAGGCGATCGCTTCAGCGGAACCTCGAACACCGCGCTCGCCTACAAGCACAATCTGGAAGCCATCGGCACCAACGCGCACGAGCTACCGATGGCGCTCGCAGCTATGGCCTCGCGCAACTCCGATGATGAACTTCGCGCCTCGCAGTATCGCGTGCTTGAGCTGTGGCAGCAGAGCTACCACGGCGAGCTGCTGATCCTTCTCCCCGACACGTTCGGGACCACACAGTTCCTCGAAGGCGCACCCGAATGGGTTGCCCGCTGGACCGGCGAGCGCGTCGACTCCAAGGATCCCTTCGAGGCGGGCGATGAGTACATCGCATGGCTGCTCCGCCACGGTCAGGATCCGCGCACCAAGCGCCTCATCGCGAGTGACGCTCTCGACGCCGAGACAATCATCGCGCTGCACGAGTACTTTAGCGGCCGCATCCGCTTCGCCGCCGGCTGGGGCACGCTGCTCACCAACGACTTCCGCGGCTGCCATCCACGCGGTGAGGACAGCTTCGAGCCCATCTCGCTGGTCTGCAAACTCACCTCGGTCGACGGCCGCCCCACCGTCAAGCTCTCCGACAACGCAAGCAAAGCCACCGGCCCGGCCGACGAGATTGCCCGCTACCGCCGCGTGTTTGGCTCGCCCGTCTCACGCGAGCAGCCCGTGCTGGTGTAGCCGCGGCATTTCCCAGGCTCGGAACGCCCCGGAGGTTCCTTTTGCTACCATGGACGCTTCTTTCTTGAAGGAGCACTCTTCATGGCCACGCTCGCGTCAGCACCCGAATCCACTACACAAACGACGAACCTCCGCGAGATCACTCACTGGATCAACGGCCGTCCCGTCGCCGGCGCGTCCGGCCGTTTTGGCGAGGTCTTCCATCCTGCCACCGGCCGCGTACAGGCGCGGGTTCCGCTGGCGTCGGACGCCGAACTCAACTCCGCCGTGGAAGCCGCCGCCGCGGCCTTCCCCGACTGGTCCGCGCAGCCGCCACTCCGCCGCGCGCGTGTCATGTTCCGACTCCGCGACATCTTCGAGTCGCGCATGGACGAGGTCGCCGCACTGCTCAACCGCGAGCACGGCAAGGTCTTCTCCGACGCGAAAGGCGAGGCGATGCGCGGCCTCGAAAATATCGAGTACGCCACCGGGATCTGCGAGCTCCTGAAAGGCGAATTCACCGAGCAGGTCGGCACCGGCATCGACACGTGGTCCATGCGTCAGCCGCTTGGCGTCGTCGCCGGTATCACGCCCTTCAACTTCCCCGCCATGGTCCCGCTCTGGATGTTCCCGCTCGCCATCGCCTGCGGCAACACCTTCGTGCTCAAGCCCTCCGAGCGCGACCCGTCGGCCTCGATCCTTCTCGCTGAAATGCTCAAGGAAGCCGGCCTTCCCGACGGCGTCTTCAACGTGGTTCACGGTGACAAGACTGCCGTCGATGCCATCCTGGCGCACCCCACTATCCAGGCGGTCTCCTTCGTTGGATCCACCGCCATCGCGGAGTACGTCTACGCCACCGGCACGAAGCACGGCAAGCGCGTGCAGGCGCTCGGCGGCGCGAAGAATCACATGATCGTCATGCCCGACGCCGATCTCGACCAGGCCGCCGACGCGCTTGTCGGCTCCGCGTACGGTTCTGCGGGCGAGCGCTGCATGGCCATCTCCGTCGCCGTCGCGGTCGGCAAGCAGACCGCCGACAACCTCCTCGGCAAACTTGAAGATCGCATCTCGAATCTTCGCGCGGGCGACGGAGCGCCAAACTCAACAAACGGCGAGGCCGACTTCGGTCCGCTCATCACCAAGCAGCACCGCGATAAGGTTTCCAGTTACATCGACCTTGGCAAGAACGAAGGCGCTGAGCTCATCGTCGACGGGCGCGCGCTCGCTCTGCCGAAAGGTGAGGGTTTCTTCCTCGGTGCCTGCCTCTTCGATCACGTCAAGCCGGAGATGCGTATCTACAAGGAAGAGATCTTTGGACCCGTCCTCGGCGTCGTCCGCGTGAACAACTTCGAAAAGGCCCTCGAGCTCATCAATGAGCACGAGTACGGCAACGGCACCAGCATCTTTACCCGCGACGGCGATACTGCCCGCGACTTCGGCCGCCGCGTGCAAGCGGGCATGGTAGGAATCAACGTCCCCATCCCCGTGCCGATGGCGTTTCACAGCTTTGGCGGATGGAAGCGCTCGCTCTTCGGCGACCACTCGATCTACGGCCCCGAAGGCGTCCGCTTCTACACGCGCCTGAAGACCATCACCGCGCGTTGGCCCACCGGCATTCGCACTGGCGTCGACACCTCGATGCCCACGCTTGGCTGACCACCGACATCGAACTCAGCCGGCAAACCGCTACTCGCCGCGAGGGCCTCTGTATATCGCTCCGCTTGTACACGTCTCTCGCACGACAACGCAGCTCAGCCCTGCGAGCGCCCGCTCCAGCCGTTCCCATATCCAGCGCGCGATCGCTTCACTCGTCGGGTTCTCGAGCCCGGGGATATCGTTCAGGTAATTGTGATCGAGCTGCTGGTGCAATGGCTCGAACGCCGCCTTCAGGTCTGCGAAATCGCACACCCAGCCTGCGACCTCATCTACCTTTCCGCGCACGTGAATCTCCACCCGAAACGAATGTCCATGCAGCCGTGCGCACTTATGGCCACTCGGAACATTTGGCAGCCGGTGCGCGGCCTTAAAGCGAAACTCCTTGAAAATCTCCATCTGCTTCAAGTCTAAGCGTTCCGGCTCGGCGCGATAAACTTGTAGAGTATGGCAGTTAAGAACGAGCGCAGGGCGGTTGTTTTGTTAAGCGGAGGTCTGGACTCCTCCACCGTCGTTGCCATTGCGCGATCGCAGGGCTTCTCCGTCTACGCGCTCAGCTTCGACTACGGACAATCGCACAAGGCCGAGCTGCGCGCCGCTGCCCGCATCGCGACGAGCCAGAACGTCGCCCACCACATCATCCTCAACATCGACCTCAGCACCTTTGGCGGCTCGGCCCTCACCGGCGACGCGCCGATCCCTAAGCATCGCTCGCCCGACGAGATCGCCCACGGCATTCCAGTCACGTACGTGCCGGCGCGCAATACGGTATTTCTTTCGCTTGCTCTCGCCTGGGCGGAGAGCCTCGGCGCAACCGACATCTTCATCGGCGTCAATGCGCTCGATTACAGCGGCTACCCCGATTGCCGTCCGGAGTTCATCCATGCCTTTGAAGCGATGGCGAATCTCGGAACCAAAATCGGAACCGAGGGCGGGCGAATCAAAATCCATACGCCGCTCATCTCGATGACGAAGGCCGAAATCATCCGCACCGGCCTCGCGCTGGGCGTCGACTACGGGATGACTGTCACCTGCTACGACGCATCCGACGAAGGCCAAGCCTGCGGCGCGTGCGACGCCTGTCTCCTTCGCCTCAAGGGCTTCGCGGAAAACTCCGCGAGCGACCCCGTGAACTATCGGACCGCATAGCCATGCCATACGCAGTCAAAGAGATCTTCTACACCCTGCAGGGCGAAGGCATGAACGCCGGGCGCGCGGCTGTCTTCTGCCGCTTTAGCGGCTGCAACCTGTGGAGCGGTCGCGAGGCTGATCGCGCGCAGGCCGTCTGCCAGTTCTGCGACACAGATTTCGTCGGCACCAATGGCGACGGCGGCGACAAATTCAGCTCGGCACAGCAACTCGCAGAAGAGATCGCGCAATACTGGCCGAAACACGTTAGCGGTCAGAGGTTCGTCGTGTGCACCGGAGGAGAGCCTCTCCTGCAACTCGACTCCGCTCTCATCGATGCCTTGCACCAGTTGAATTTTTGGGTCGCCGTCGAGACCAACGGAACCATTGCCGTGCCCAAAGGTGTCGATTGGGTCTGCGTCAGTCCGAAGGCTGGGGCTCCACTCTCGGTCACGCACGGAGATGAGCTGAAGGTCGTCTATCCGCAGGCGACCGATCCGAACGAATACCTGAACCTCGAGTTCAGTCACTTCTTCATTCAGCCGTTGGATGGCCCTGACAGCTCCGCATCCGTCGCTGCCGCGATCGCCTTTTGCCAGAACAATCCGTCCTGGCGCTTGAGCCTCCAGACGCACAAGATCATCGGCATTCGCTGAGCCGAAGCAGCCGCTCTACTTCTCCGCGGTCGGCGGCACAATCCCCTTCAGCCGCAGATAGGTCGAGAGCTCCGCGTATTGTTCGTTGTCATGCGACACGTTGCCCCAGGCGAGTCCAATCCGCGACCGCTTCCCCGGGCCTATGCTCACGGGCTCCGCAATGTTGGCATCCGTCAGCGCGCCATACGCTTTATCGCAGTTATCGAACGACGCCTTTAGCGCGGCAACGATCGTTGCCTTGTCCGCCGTGTCGCTCGGGACGGTCTTCGGGTCGAACGCCGTCCCGTTGAGCGCCGAACACGTATGCTGCTGCGCCTCGATGATGTGATTCACGATCCGCGCGTACGTACGAATATCCGGCGTTGGCTTGAACTGATAGTCGGCGTCAGGCATCTTCTCGGCGGCTTTAATCACGTTCGGCTTCAGCCGGTTGTAACTCGCCAGCACCTCCGCCGCCGGCCCGACCGGACCAGCCGGGGCCTGCGCTGTACACACCGCCGCAATGGACATCACCACTACTAACGCAACTCGCTTCATCACGCCTCCGTCCTCTCCCCCACACTACATCACCTGCCGCTACACTAACTTGAACTCGCATCCGCATCCAACCTGATCGCATGTCCAAGCGCCGCTATAAATCCAAACATATCGCTCGCCAGAGCAACATCC
>DASYBN010000179.1:0-2900 GCA_036500785.1 Acidobacteriaceae bacterium | reverse complement strand
CCGGCCACAAGCGAGGAGGGAGACGAGCGCGTTTACCGCTGGAAGCACGAAACGGCTTCGGAGTACCCGAAGAAGCAGGAGAAGGACAAGTCGGCGCCGGTGGAGATGGTGCAGGAGATGTTCGCTCCCGATATTGCGATGAGCGGCTTCGGTTCCTGGGCGGAGATGGGTGCTTGGTACCGCGGACTGATGAAGGATCGGGCGGTGCCGGATGCCGCGATCCAGGCCAAGGCCGACGAGTTGACGCACGGGCTGACCACGGACGATGCGAAGGTGGATGCGATCTACGACTACGTGGCGACGCAGTTTCGGTACATTGCCGTGTCCTTCGGTATTGGGCGGCTGCAGCCGCACACGGCGGCGGAGGTCTTCCGCAACCGGTACGGCGACTGCAAGGACAAGCACACACTGCTGCAGGCGATGTTGGCGGCGGAGAAGATTGAAGCGGAGCCGGTCCTGATCGGTTCGTCGGTACGGTTGAACCCTGGTCTGCCCATACCCTCGCAGTTCGATCACATGATCACGCTGGTGAAGCTGAAGGACCACGATGTGTGGCTGGACTCGACTCCGGAGGTTGCCCCCAGCCGAATGCTGCTGGCCAACCTCCGCGACAAGCAGGCGCTGGCGATTCCGGCAACGGGCGATGCGCACCTGGTGCGGACGGAGACGGCGCTTCCCTTCCCTTCGTTTGTGCGCGAGACGGTGACGGCAAAACTGGACAAGCAGGATGTACTGACGGCCCACTTCGACCTGACGATGCGCGGGGATGCGGAAGTGGTCTATCGCGCGCTGTATCACCGGGTACCCCGCGCCAACTGGCAGGAGCTGACACAGAAGATCGTGGAGAGCAGCGGCTTTGCGGGCGAGGTGAGCGTGGTGAATGCGACTCTTCCGGAGAAGACGGCGGAGCCCTTCCATGTGAGCTGGGAGTACACGCGAAAAGATTTCGGCGACTGGGCAAACCTGCAATTCCCGGGGCTGGCGACTTGGTTTCAAGGGAAGTTTGCCACCGGGGTGATGCCACCCAAACGCCAGATTGCACTGGATACGACGGGCGAAACCCAGGTATCGGTGAAGTTGACCTTGCCCGATGGTTATACGGTGACGGTGCCGCAGGATGTGAAGCGCACAAAATCGTTTGCGGAGTACACCGCCACGTACCGATTGAACGGCCGCGAACTGGAGATGGACTATAGCCTGCACTACAAAATCCGCGAGCTGCCATTCGATCAATTCGAGGACTATATCGGATTCGTGAACAGTGTGAGCGACGATGCATCGCAGATGATTCAACTGGCAGCCAGTCCGGGGTGGTTCAACGTGCCAGCGCTGGATGATTCGGGTGCGGCGGCACTGGTCCAGCAGGCGAATCAAAAGCTCATGGCACGCGATCTGGCAGGAGCGCGGGAGCTGCTGGACAAGGCGAAGGCGCGCAATGATTCCGAGCGTGGGCTGTGGCTGGAGTACGGGATGATCGATGGGATCACGAACCAGACACAGGCGATCGCCGATTTCAAGAAAGAACTCGAGCTGCATCCAGAGGATTCGTTTGCCTACCAGGGGCTGGTTACCTTGTACCGCAGGCAGAGACGGTGGTCCGATGCCGAGCAGACGATGCGGGCATGGGGGAAGGCCGATCCGGTAGACCCGCGGCCGCGTGCCCAGCTCGGCGGCCTGCAACTGACGCAGAAGCGCTATAAGGACGCGGCGACATCGTTCCAGGAGGCCATCGTGTTGAGCACGGAGCCGGACCAGTTGAAAGTGCAACTGGGAGAGGCACAATTGAAGGCCGGCGACACGGAGGCGGGCAAGAAGACGCTGCACGCTCTGCTGGACACGAGCGACGATGCGACCCTGCTGAATGGCGCGGCGTATGAACTGGCAGACTCCGGAGTGGATTTGCCGGCGAGCGAGGCGGCAAGCAGGAAAGCGATCCAGACGCTGGAGACGCATGCCGCGGCGGCGACGCTGGCGAACGCAAAGAACGAAGATTTCGCAAACGTAACTTTGTTGGCAGCGAGCTGGGACACGCTGGGGTGGATCGAGTTCAAGGAAAACAAGCTGCTCGAAGCTGAGGCGTATGTGCGGAGCGCGTGGCTGTTGCTGCCGTCCGACCCTGAAACTGGTGAGCACCTGGGGAAGATCTATGAAGCAGAAGGCAAGAAGGAAGAGGCGCTGACGACGTATCGGCTGATGGTGAAGTCGATGGGACGTCCGGGACTGTCGCAAAACTACGGCGATATGAAAACGGAGATGGAGGAACGGGTGGCGGCGTTGACGAAAGCCGGCGTGCATGCGAAGCCGGGGCCCCGTGTTCAGCAGGGCGGCGATGAGTTGGCTGCGTTGCGCACGTACACCATTCCCAGTCCGCTGGATGGGCAGTATGCATCGGCGGATTTTCTGCTGCTGCTGGCTGACAACCGCGCGGAGGATGTGCGGTTTCTCAAAGGGGATGAGGCTCTGAGGCAGGCTGGGCCAGCGCTGCTGGCGGCTTCGTATCGTTCGCCACTACCGGCGGGTTCCAAAGCGAAGGTGCTGCGGCGAGGCATTATGGCATGTACGACGGGGTCGAAGACTTGCCTTCTAGTGCTGCTGCCGGCGACCGAGGCGCGCGTGGATAACTAGCACCGCAGCTCGAGAGGTCAGTGCACGGAGAGCGGTGTCGGGTTTCGTTATCGGTCGCGCCCTACTACTGGCGCCAACGATAACTGCCCCACCGCCAGAGACGGCAAGACCCGGGATGGGCTCCCGGGTCTTGCGGAAGGGTGGGCGCTGACTGCACGCCGGCCCCTTTGCAACGTCGTTTGATTTTGGTTAGTACAACGCTGGTTGTTGGGTTGACGGTTGGTCGAGGGGAGCCCGGAAAGCTTGAGTCAAACTCTTAGTCTTCGTTGCGGACC
>DASYBN010000178.1:0-3293 GCA_036500785.1 Acidobacteriaceae bacterium | reverse complement strand
CTGCCCGTGATGGACTATTACGTGGTCGACAATCTGCTTGGGCCAGGCCGCACGTGGTTTCAACTGTACTCAGGCCGCGTCTCCGCCGACCTCACTGCGTTCGGATATGTTGTTGGCAAGAAAGTCCCACTGGCGCCACTGCAGCAACCGCCGATTCAGCCCGCCGCCGGAGATCAACATTGAGCGACTCTTCAGCCACCACGCACCCAGGCGCAGGTGGCCGTCTGTTGTCGGTAGACATAGCGCGTGGGATCACCATTGCATTGATGATTATGGTGAACAGCAGCGGTGCGGCACCGTATGCTCAACTCAAGCACTCTTCGTGGAACGGATGCACGCTGGCCGATCTCGTCTTTCCAAGTTTTCTCCTGCTGGTGGGAACGTCGATCGTCCTGTCGCTCAGTAAGCGGCTTGCTAGCGGTGCAGATAAGACACGCATCATCCTCAACATTCTCAAGCGCACAGTCATTCTGTTTGCGCTTGGCCTGATCGTGAACGGCTTTCCATACTTTAATCTCGCGCACCTTCGCATCTACGGCGTGCTGCAGCGCATTGCGATCTGCTACGCCGTCGCCGCTCTGTTGTACGTTTGGCGACAGCGTGCTGGGACCGTAATCGCTGTGACGATCTTCCTTCTCATCGGCTATTACTTGCTGATGCGCTTTGTGCCTGTTCCCGGAGCAGGGCTGCCAACGCGCGATATCCCCATGCTCGATCAAAATCAAAACTGGGTCGCGTGGCTGGACCGCAAGCTTTTGCCCGGACGGTTGTACGAGGGCGTACGCGATCCCGAGGGGCTGCTGAGCGACCTGCCGGCGATTGCGTCTACGCTGCTGGGGGTCCTCACCGGCATGTGGCTGCAGAGCAAGCGCACGCGCACTGCGATAAGCCGCGGGCTTTTGGGTGCTGCCGTGGTGGCGATTGCGCTCGGCCAGTGTTGGAACATCATATTTCCGATCAACAAAAAGCTGTGGACAAGCTCCTACGTGCTGTTTGCCGGCGGATGCGCCTTGCTATTGCTGGCTCTTCTGTACTGGTTCATTGATGTGAAGGATATGCGCGAGGCGTGGGAGCGGCCGTGGATTGTCTTCGGTACGAACGCGATCTTTGCGTACATGTTCTCTGAGTTGCTTGCCTCCTGCTTGTGGGCGATTCATCTTCACGGCAAGGAGATGCTGTGGACGTGGATCTACGACGGCAGCTTCCGGCACATCAATCCGCCGGGAGTCGGTTCGCTCTGCTCCTCCATCGTGTTCACTGCCGTTTGCTGGCTGGCAACGTACGTTCTCTGGAAGAGACGCATCTTCCTGAAGGTCTGATCCCAGAGACCGCCACACGCACTCTGAATCAAAGCGCCGATATTCTAGCGGCCGTGCATATAGGTGTCGTAGTGCTGCTGGTATTCAGCGCGGAACTGCTGAACAGCCTGCTCATAGCTCCAGTCCGGAGCATCTGGCCGGCGCTGCCAACGAATTGTGACCACCCGCGCATCGATCGGAAGGCGCACGCTCTCGTCCGTGACTGAGAGCGTCCTCCCATCTGCCTCTACGTGATCCGCGCTCGCGAACCAGGGTAGGTGAAGAATGACAGCGTCGGGCTTCTGGCGCCACTTGAGGTCCAGCTGAATGCGTGCCGTGTGATCGTCCGGCTGTGTGAGCGTGAAGCTCACGTCACCAAACTCGGTGGGTCCGCGCTCGACGCTGATCGTCTTATTAGCGCCCATCCAATCCGGTGACATGACGGACAGCAGATGAACCTCGCGACCATCGTCACGCACCATCATGGCTCGCAACGCGCTGCGATACTCCGCCGCGAACCAGCCGTGCGGCGGCAGGTTGTCCGCAAAGTCGCGATCGCCCCAGGCGCGAATAGCAAACTCGAACCCCTCCTGCGTGGAGCTGGTGTGCACCAGCGCGGCGTAGAGGTCTTTGAGCGGCTGCTGCTGTTCTCCACGCGCGATTTCAGTGAGAGTGTTCTTGAAGATCAGGTAGTCGTGAACGTAACGGCCAGTCCCGTATGTGGTGAGCCCTTCTGCGTACTTGCCCTGCACGAACTTCAGAGTGGCAGTGATGTGCGGATCGTTCGGCGCAAACACGTGACCAGGATAGGTGCCCAGCAGATTGCCCCAGTCCTGCCCTTTACAGTCATCATCGAGAGACGGTGGAATGTAGCCGCCCTTCTGCGCAGTGCAACGATCAATCGCTTTAATGAGGTTCTCACGATAGATCTGGTACTCCGCGCGATAGGCCTTCGCCTTTGCAGGCTGCCCGACCGCATCGGCCAGCAGCGCAGCGCCGTTCAACCCATCCAGCGCAAGCAGGTTATAGCCCGTCACGTGACCGGAGACGTATTCGTTGTCCTTCACAAACGACGGCGGAATCAGGTGCATGAGGTCGCTGTCGATGGCCTTCTCGAGCCATGCAACGGCATGCTCAACGGATGGGAAGACGCTCCGCGCAAATGCAATGTCATGCGTCATCCGGTAGTGTTCGCCATACTCCCACAACACTTCGCCAATGGCGTCGTACTGGCCCGGTTGCGACAGAAAAAGCCCGTCCGGCTGCTGAAATCTCGGGAAGAAGGCGAGCGTCTGCGCTGCATAGAGCGGGTAGCCTGTGACGTCGTACATGTGAGCGATGTCCGACGCATCGCGCAACCAGAACGCGTGGTAATTGAGCTTGTTCACCGTCTGGATGTAGTCGTTGCCGATGTGGTCGCGCGCGAGCAGGTCATAGACGAGGCTGGCGCGGAACGTATTGGTGACTTTTGCTTCGGGCACGCTGATCTGCATCCCCTTGCTCAAGGCGTCATCCCACGTTCGAATCGTCTCGGCCAACAGTGAATCGTAGCTTGCGGCAAGGATTTCTCGCGTGGCAGTTCCGTCTTCCACTGGAACCAGCGGCATGCGAAACGTGAGGGTACGCTCCTCGCCCGGTTGAAGGATGCGATTGAATTGCGTGACGCCCACCAGCGAGGTAGGGAAGACGATCAGCGCGCGCGGCGTGTTGTCGATCTGAATGTTGTAGAACTGCTTCGGTGTGAGCATTCGCTCTTCCGGCGCGTCGGAGAAAAGGTAAAACACCTTGCCGCTGCGCAGGAACGCGTGATCGGAGAAGCTGTACACCCAGTTCGGATCGAATGCTACGCCGGGTTGGCGGTAGTCGCCAGGTTTCTTGCCTTCGACGGGGCGCGGGAAGCGGTGTTCGCCGGTTCCGGTTCCGTTCGCAGTGTCTGCCTGGTAGCGGCTTGCCGCGCTTATGATGGCGCGCGTGGGCTCCTGATTCGTGTTCTTC
>DASYBN010000177.1:0-2756 GCA_036500785.1 Acidobacteriaceae bacterium | reverse complement strand
GAAAAGTTCGGAGGCGACAGCCTGAACGAGCTGAAGCGCAACTTCGATGGATACCGCGGGCAGATTCGAGCGTTTTGAAGATGAGCAAAAGAGAAAGCGAATTCGAAGAGACGACAGCGACGGCGTTGGCTGCCGGAGAGGTCAGTAGCTCAGCCAAGGTGCACGCCATCGTCAAGTACCCTGATCCCGTGTTGGGGAAGAAGGGCGATCCGGTGACGGAGTTTGGGCCACAGCTCGCCCAGTTCGTTGAGGAGATGTGGGCCAGCATGTACGCGGCGCATGGCATCGGCCTGGCGGCGCCGCAGGTCGGGGTTTCCAAACGCATTACGGTCATCGATGTCAGCTTTAAGGAGCGGCCTGAGGAGAAGATCGTACTGATCAACCCGGAGATCATCGAGCGCGAGGGCAAGCAGTTTGAGGAGGAAGGCTGCCTCAGCCTTCCCGAGATTCGCGACAAGGTGCACCGTGCCGCGCACGTGAAAGTGCGGGCGCAGGACGCGGATGGCAAGTTCTTCGAGGTTGAGGGTGACGAGCTGCTGGCGCGCGCGATGCAACATGAGATCGATCACCTTGACGGCATTCTGTTTATTGATCGGCTCAGCCCGCTGAAGCGCGATCTCGCGAAGCGTCGCATCCGCAAGCTGCAGAAGAACGGGCAATGGTGACGGCCGATGAGGCTGGTCTTCTGCGGAACGCCGGAGTTTGCCGTGCCGACGCTCGAAGCGTTAGCGGCTCATGGACATGAGATTGTTCTTGTCCTGACGCAGCCGGACCGGCCCGCCGGCCGAAAGATGGAGCTGCAGGAATCGGCAGTAAAGCGCGCCGCCATTGCACGAGGGCTGCGGATGCTGCAGCCGGAGAAGATAAAGAACAACCAGGAGCTTCGCTCGGAGCTGAACGCGGTTCAGCCGGACGCAGTCATCGTCGTTGCGTACGGGCGCATTATTCCTGAATGGATGTTGACGCTGCCGCGCTTCGGCAACATCAACCTGCATGGTTCTTTGCTGCCAAAGTATCGCGGGGCAGCGCCGATTCAGTGGGCTGTGGCTAATGGCGAAACAGAGACGGGCGTGACAACGATGCAGCTGGACGCAGGGCTCGATACAGGCGACATTCTGCTCGCGCGCAGTATTCCGATCGGACCTGATACGACCGCTGCGGAGTTGTATCCGCAGCTTGCCACGATAGGTGCCGCGCTGATGGTGGAGACGCTTGAGGGGCTGCAGCAGGGGCTTATTAAGCCGCGCCCGCAGGACGACACGCAGGCGACGCTCGCGCCGATTCTGACCCGAGAGGACGGACGCATGGAACTTAACCGACGCACGGCGTGTGAGGCTTACGATCGCTGGCGTGGGTTCTCGCCGTGGCCGGGCGCGTACGCGGAGTTCCGCGGCAAGCGGTTCCTCGTGCACCGCATGCATCCGGTGCAAGCGGAGGGTGTCGATCTCGCGCCTGGCGAACTCGCGCCCATCGAGGAGGAACTGCTAGCTGCCGGAGCAGACGGCAGTAAGCTCGCGCTCGACGAGGTGCAGATGGAAGGCAAGGCGCGCATGCCGGGAGCGCGGTTCGCGCGTGACTTTCAGCTGAGGCGCGGAGAACGCCTTGGCTAGCCCGAAGCGGCAGCCGCCGAACTCGCGCCCGCAACGGCGGCGTGATGCTGAGCGCGTTCCCGCACAGGCGTCAGCAGCAAAGATCATCAGTCCGGCACGGTGGGCGGCGTTCCAAATTCTGCTGCGCGTCGAAACCTCCGCCGCACACAGCGACGATCTGCTGCACGGTGAGTTGACGCAGAAGCTGTCTCAGACTGACCGAAATCTCACAACCGCGCTGGTGATGGGCGTTTTGCGATGGCAGATCGCGCTGGATGCGGAGCTCGCTACGTTCCTTGATCGGCCCGAGCAGGCTCTGCCGATTGAGATCCATACACCGTTGAGGATGGGAGCGTTTCAGCTGCGACACATGGACCGTATTCCGCCGCACGCTGCGCTGAGCGAGAGCGTGGAACTGGTGAGAGCTGCCGGACATCCGAAAGCTGCGGGCCTCGTGAATGCTGTGTTGCGCAAGTTCTCCGCGAGCCCGCCGCGCCGGCAGCCGATTGTGGAGTCACTGGATGCGACGGCAGCCCGGCTCGGTCATCCGGCGTGGATGGTGCGCCGATGGAACGCGTCGTTTGGTCGAGAGGCAACGGCAGCAATCTGCGATTACGACCAGCACGAGCCGCCACGCGGGAAGTTATTTGGACCGGACCCGCAGGTGGAAGATGTTGATGCACACCTGATCGATGATGGTTCGCGGCTTGTCGCGGAGCTTGCGGCGCTTTGCCACAGTTCGCCCGAGCGCATATGGGATGCGTGTGCGGCGCCCGGCGGAAAGACGGCTGTCGTGGCTGAGCGTCACCCCACTGCGGAGTTGCTGGCGACGGATATCAGTCCGCGGAGGTTGCAGGCGATGCGGCGGAGGTTCGAGCGAGAGTTGCCGGATCGAAAGATTCGTGTACTGCAGGCCGATGCTGCGGAGCTGTCCGCTAGCGAGGGGAGCTTCGATCTCATCCTTTGCGATCTGCCATGCAGCGGAACCGGAACACTGGCACGGAATCCTGAGATTCGCCACCGGCTTCAACCGCCGGAGTTCGGACGGCAGGCGCTCCGCCAAAGGGAAATTCTTAAATCTGCGATGAAACGGCTGCGGTCCGGTGGCCGACTGCTGTATTCAACCTGCTCGCTTGAGGCCGAGGAGAACGAAGCTGTCGTCGAATC
>DASYBN010000176.1:0-10815 GCA_036500785.1 Acidobacteriaceae bacterium | reverse complement strand
TCACTCTCCACGGCCGCGTAATCCACATGCCCAGCACGCTGAAGAAGCCCAGCACGATTCCTTCTCCATGACCCTTCACCTCAGGTCTTGGCAGAACGACAACGTGGTCAGCCTGCGTCATCGCGGCGAAGGCCATCGCGCGCCGCAGCGACGACGGCGAAAAGAGCACGTCGGCATCGGTAAAGAGCAGATACTCGCTCGTTGAATTGCGAGTGCCTACCTCCATCGCGAACGTCTTCCCGAGCCATCCCTCGGGGAGATACTCGATGTGGATGGCGGCCACCCGCTCGGGGTAGCGTCCGGCAAACTCGTCGACGATAAGCTTTGTTCTGTCGGTCGAGCGGTCGTCGATCGCGAGCACACGCAGATTCCCGTACTGCTGCCGAACCAGCCACTCCAGCGTCGTGCCGATGTTGTCGGCTTCGTTGCGCGCCGGCACCACGACGGTTAACGATGGCGCCGCACCCTCGGGCGGCAGCAGGTCCCACTCCGGCCGCGAGATATCCGGCACCTCCGCCACGCGCCGGACTGCCTCATTGGTTCTCCACATCCACAGCACCGCGACCACCCACGCCGCATACTCGGCCGGTTTGCGCCAACCCTCTGGAATCATGCTGGCGCCGCGCTCTGTAGATCATCTGTCAGCGGAGGAGCAAAACGCGCTCCGACGAAGAAGATGACCGCCGCGACCAGCATAGTCACCAGCGTCGCCGCCAGACCGTACCGCAGGTTTGAATGATCGCTGATCTTGCCGATTAGCTTCGGCGAAAACATATCGCCGAAGACGTGCAGCGCAAACAACTGACCGGCCATCGCCGTTGCGCGCAGGCCCGCAGGGACAGCATTCAGCGTTGCTGCATTTACCGGCCCGGTGCCGAGGAAGATTAGAAACACCGCAACGCCGAGCGAGGGCACAATCCACGATTTTGGGCCGAAGAAGCATAGGATGGCGGGCGGCACGGTCAAAGCGGCGCTGAGCGCGGGCACGAAGTAAAGTGCCTTCGACGTGCGGCGCGACCACACCTGTGCGAGCCAGCCGCCGAAGGCCGTTCCACCCAGCCCGGCCACAACAATGATCGGTCCCATCACGTTACCCGCAGCACTCTCCGAATATCCCCCGACCCGCTGCAGGAACGACGGCATCCACCACGAGATTCCGCCGAGCGAAAAGGTCACCGCAGCGTAGCCGAGGATCGAGCAGAGATACGCTCCGTTGGTCAGCAGCGACAACACGCTTCCGCGATCGGTCGTCGCCTTACCGCGCGCAGAGTCTGCGCGCCGCGGCTCTTTCATGAAGAAGAGGATCAGCAGCGCGATCACGGCGCCAGGGATGGCGGAGGCGATGAAGCTCATCCTCCAGCTATAGTGCGCACCGATCCATGCTCCCGCCTCATACGAGCACGCCGCACCCACCGGAATGGCCACATTGAAGATTGTCAGCACCTTGTTGCGCTGGCGTTCGGAGTAGAAGTCGGCCAGCAGCGCCGGGGCAAAGATACCGAAGCAAGCCTCACCCACGCCGAGTGCCGCATGCCGAAAATTCAGCTCGCTGTAGCCGTGCACGCTGGCCGTGACGAAGTTCATCGCTGCGATCGCGAGCGCAGCGATGACGATCATCGGCTTGCGCGGGAAGCGGTCGCCCAACCAGCCGGTGATCGGCGACGCGCAGACATAGGCCACCATGAACCACAGCGTCAGCGATCCGATCTGACTGTCCGTCAGCGTGAACTCATGCTTAATCTGCTCCTGCACCGCGGGCAGGATGTAGCGATCCAGGTAGTTCACAAAATTCATGGCGGTCAGCAGCACCAGCGCGATGGTTGCGCCGGGCACTACGCTTGACTTGGGCTTCGCTTGCTCCGCCATCGCGTTGAGTCTAGCAGTCTTGCTCGCCCGCAGCCTTCAATGCATATCCCGCTGGCTTCCCGTACAGTGTTGCGCATGGACCGTCGCCGCTTTACCAGGCTCTCTGCGCTCGCGCTTCCCTCTTTGCGGCTTGCCACGCATCCAATAAGCATGGCCGCTCAATCCTCCACCGCGCCCGAGCCGACGCCCGAAAACACGCGCATCGATCGGCTCGATCCCGCGCTCGATGCGCTCATCCCATCGGGCACGCGGCCCGAGCGCGTCGCGACCGGGTTCGGGTTTACCGAAGGTCCGCAGTGGCGTCACGGGCGTTGCTGGTTCGTCGACGGCCCGCAGAACAAATTGCGCGCCACCACGCCCGACGGCAAGGTGACCGAGCTGCTGAACTCGCAGTCCGGCTTCGCGAACTTCCTTGGACCCAACGGAAACGCGCCGGCGCGCGATGGCTCCGTGGTGATGTGCGAGCAGGATGGACGCCGCGTCGTCCGTCTCGTCGGGCCGGACGACAAGTTACAGGTGGAGACGCTGTTCGAGCGCTACGAGGCCAAGCGCCTTAACAGCCCGAATGACATCATCTTCGCGAATGACGGCAGCTTCTACTTCACCGATCCGCCCTATGGTTTGAAGGGGATGGACAAAGATCCGGCCAAGGAGCTTCCGTTCAACGGGGTGTATCACTACAAGGACGGCAAGCTCACGCTCATCATTCGCGACCTCACGCTGCCCAACGGCATCACGCTCACCGAAGACGGCAAAACGATGTACGTCGCCAACTCAGGCCCGCACATGATGTACATGAAGTATCCGGTGAATCCCGACGGAACCGTCGGCCGTGGCACTGTGCTGCTGGATTTTCAGCCGTCGCCGGAGAACGGGGTCCCGGACGGGCTGAAGCTCGACACGCAGGGCAACCTGTGGGCGTCCAGTCCGGGCGGCATTCGCATCATCACGCCCGCGGGAAAGGTGCTGGGGCAGATCAAGCTGCCGGAGGTCGCGGCCAACCTGGCGTGGGGAGATGACGGCAAGACGCTGTACATTTGCGCGTCACACTCGGTGTACAAGCTGCGCACCAGCGTGATGGGACGCATGCCGCTGTTCTCACAACCCTGATCAATCCGTCCTGCTCTTTGCGTTTTTACGCTATTCACTATTCACTCCTACTAAACCTCCGGGCGTACATTTATCCACATGAGCTCGATGGACCGTCGCCGCTTCACCAAACTCTCCGCCCTCACACTCGCCGCGACGCGGCTTTCTGCTGAAGCTTTGCTGCAACCGCCGCAGCAATCGCCCAGCGGAGCACCCACGCTGGCAAAGCCGGTCGGGTATGCGGCGGTCGGGCTGGGTGACATTTCGACGATCTTCCTGCGCGCGTGCGCTCAGACCCCAAACGCTCGCATCGCGGGCCTGGTCACAGGACATCCCGCGGAGAAGGGATCGAAGTTCGCCGCGGAGTACAAGGTTCCGCAGTCCTCGATCTACACCTACGAGACCTACGATCGCATCCGCGACAACCCGGCAATCGATGCGGTCTACGTTGGTCTTCCCAACTCCATGCACTGCGAGTACACGATCCGGGCGGCGCAGGCGGGCAAGCACGTTCTATGCGAAAAACCGATGGCAATCTCCTCGGCCGAGTGCCGGAAGATGATCGACGCCTGCCGCGCGCACAATGTGAAGCTGATGATTGCGTACCGGGTGCACTATGATCCGACGTGGCAGCACATCCGCGAGCTCGCACGAAGCGGCGCGATCGGTGAGATTCAGGGATTTCAGGGCGGCTTCTACGGCATCAAGCAGCAAGGCGAGTGGCGGCTGAATCGCAAGCTCGCTGGCGGCGGATCGCTGCTCGACCTCGGCATCTATCCTCTGAACGCAATCCGCTGGATCTCCGGCGAGGAGCCCGCGCAGTTTGCGGCGCAGGTGGCGACCAGGACGAAAGGACCGAAATTTGCGTCGGTCGAAGAGACGGTCGAGTTCAATATGAAGTTTCCATCCGGCATCCTTGCCTCGAGCGGAAGCTCGTACGGAGAGCAGGGATCGGCGTACGTGAACATCTGTGGCACCGAAGGATCGATCACCGTAGAGCCCGCGTTTTTCTATAACGGGCTGAAGTTCACGGGCCACACGAAAAACGGACCGGTGAGCGGATCGAACGACAGCCAGGGGCCGTACCAGTTTGTCTATGAGGCCGACCATTTCGCGGCGTGCATTCGCAACAACACCGAGCCGCTGACTGCCGGCGAAGAAGGGCTCGCGGACATGCTGGCGATAGAGGCGATCTACCGTGCCGCCGGCGCTCCGATCGCCTAGCGCGAGCGATTGCGTGCAGGCAACCGCTCCTGGACGTAACGCCATCCGACACTAAAATCCTCGTCCGCTGTCGCTCTCCGGATTGTCTGGGCGAAGGCTTGCGGCATCATACAAATCTGAATTCTCTTTCCGGAGACCACGGCACGCATGAACGCCAACGCTGCGACAGCCCCTGACAGTCCTACAACTCAAGCTGCCGCCGTTCCCGAACGCCGCATCTTGACCGGGGTGCGCGGCCTTGACGACATTCTGGATGGCGGCCTTCCGGCCGGCCATCTGTACCTTGTCGAAGGCGATCCGGGAACGGGCAAGACGACGGTCGCGCTCCAGTTTCTGCTGGAGGGAGCGGCTCGCGGCGAGCGCGGAATGTACATCACGCTCTCGGAGTCGAAGACGGAACTGCAGCAGGTCGCAGCGTCGCACGGCTGGTCGCTCGACCGCATTAATGTCTTTGAGATGGTGCCTGATGACGAGGACCTGAGTCCTGAGGCCCAGTACACCGTCTTTCATCCCTCGGAGGTGGAGCTGGCCGATACGGTCACGGCGATCGTGAAGGAGATCGGCGTGATCAACCCGGAGCGGATCGTCCTCGACTCTCTGTCCGAGTTCCGCATGCTGGCCCGCGACCCGCTGCGCTACCGGCGCCAGATTCTGGCTCTGAAGCGTCACTTTGCCGGACGCAACTCGACGGTCCTGATGCTCGACGACCGCACTGCCGAAGGCTCCGCGGACGACCTGCAGCTGCAGTCAATCGCGCACGGCGTTCTCAGGCTTCAGAACCTAGAGCGCGACTTCGGGATCAACCGGCGCCGCCTTGGAGTGATCAAGCTGCGCGGCTCGCGATTCCGAGAGGGTTTTCACGACTATTCGATCCGGACAGGCGGGCTGGAGGTGTATCCACGGCTTGTGGCCGCCGAGCATAAGCCGGGCTTTGTGCACGAGCAGGTTCCAAGCGGACTGAAAGAGCTCGACGACCTGTTCGGCGGAGGCATCGACACGGGGACGAATACGCTGCTGATGGGCCCGGCGGGATGCGGCAAGTCAACGATCGCACTACGGTATGCCGTCTCGTCGGCGCAGCGCGGCGAAAAGGCTGCGATCTTCACCTTCGACGAATCCATTGCCACGCTGATGACGCGCGCCAAGGCGCTGCAAATGGATCCCCAGCCCTATATGGACAATGGCACGCTGACAATTCAGCAGGTTGACCCGGCGGAGCTCTCTCCCGGCGAGTTTGTTTCGCGTATCCGCCACATTGCTGAGGACGAGCAGCTCAAGGTGCTGGTGATCGATAGCATGAACGGTTTCCTGAACGCCATGCCCCATGAGCAATTGCTTGCGATGCAACTGCATGAGCTGTTCTCGTATCTTGGACAGCAGGGTGTTGCGACGCTTGTGACGCTGGCGCAGCATGGGTTGATCGGTGTGGCCGAGGCGCCGATCGATATCAGCTATCTGGCCGATTCGGTCCTGCTCTTCCGTTACTTCGAGCGGGCCGGCGCAGTGCACCAGGCGCTTTCCGTGGTGAAGAAGCGTAGCGGCCGTCATGAGCGCACAATTCGTGAGCTCCTATTTATGGACGGAACGGTAAAGGTGGGCAAGGCGCTCTCGAACTTCGACGGCGTGCTGACCGGGCATCCCAGGGTCATCAGCAGCGGAGGGGAGCGTGACCTCTGACCGCCTCGACCACACGATCGCCGCGTGAGAACCGCACCATCATCCTCGCACCCATCGGCAGAGACGCGCAGCTGATCTCGGCGGTGATCGAGCGTGCGGGATATCCGTGCCATACGGTGAGCACGATCGCGGAGCTCTGCGAAGAGATCCGGGTGGGCGCGGGCGCGGCGGTGCTGGCCGAAGAGGCTTTCCGAGGCGACGCGATCGCGCAGCTGCAACCTGTGCTGCACGATCAACCCTCTTGGTCCGACTTCCCGCTGATCCTGCTGGTCGCAGGCGGGCGCGTGACGGTGGAAAGCGAACGCCTTCGCGAGCTGCGTCAGCCGCTCGGCAACATCCTTCTTCTCGAGCGTCCGCTGCGCCCGGAGACGCTGCTGAGCACGCTGGAGACGGCGGTCCGCGGACGCGAGCGCCAGTATCAGATTCGCGATCAGATGCAGCAGGCGGAGCTTGCGCAGGAGGCGCTCCGCCGCTCTGAGAAGCTGGCTGTGACAGGACGACTTGCAGCGTCGATCGCGCACGAGATCAACAATCCGCTGGAGTCCGTAACGAACCTGCTCTTTCTGGCGCGCACGGAGGGTTCGACCGATGTGATTCGCCAGTACCTCCTGCTGGCGGATCAGGAGCTCGCGCGCGTGACCGAGATCACCAAGAACACGTTGCGGTTCTACCGCGAGCCCAGCCATCCGTCGACGATTGACCTGATCGCGGTCGTGGATTCAGTTCTCTCGCTCTACCACTCGCGACTGACGGCGGCGGGCGTCGCGGTGCACAAGCAGATTCGCGCGGAATCGGTTCTGCTCACTGCATCGCTGGGAGAGCTCCGCCAGGTGATCGCGAATATCATCGGGAACGCGCTGGATGCGATGCGGAACGGCGGCCATCTTGCGATCCGGCTCTCCAAGGAAGAGCGCTCCTGGAGAATGGGCGGCGCGTTCGCGAGGCTCACGATCGCAGACAATGGCTCCGGCATTCCCCGCGATCTGATCAACCGCATCTTTGAGCCGTTCATCACCACGAAAGGTGAGACGGGCACGGGGCTAGGCCTCTGGGTGACGGCTGAGATAGCACGCAAAAACAATTGGAACATCCGGGTCCACAGCTGCACGCAACCGGACCGCTCCGGAACGACCTTTTCAATTCTGATTCCGCTGATGAGACAAGCGGCGCAGCCGAATTCGGTTCGACCAAGTCAGTCAGTTCCTTCGGCAGGAAACGGCGTTCCGCTGCCCCGCAGAGCTGCCCAGGCGGCAGTTCTGCACTGACTCTGTGAAGTGGTGAGGTGCGCTACGGTTTGTTTGTCCCTGACGCAGCGCCGGGCGGTTGTTGACTGAATCCGAGCCCCGGTACAAGCTGCTTCGGGTCCAGGCCGTCGGGCGACCACGCGTCGACAATCGTCTTGCCGAGCCGCGCGATGAGCATTTCCGCTGCATTGTCTACCGTCCAGCTCTGGTCCTGGTTGTCATAGGTGAAGATGGAGATCACCATCGGGCCGGTCTTGCCCGCGACCAGCGCGACGTCGTTGCGCACGGCGTTGAGCGAGCCTGTTTTGCTGGCGACGGTCTGGTCGCCCCCGTTGGGCAGATAGCGCGGAATCGTCTCGCGGTAGAACTGATCCTTCAGCATCGTCAGCGCGACCTCGCAGACGGCTTTGTCCTGCGCATCCATGGGAGCCCATCCGGACAGGCCCGTCGCGTTAGCCTCCGCGCGGCGCAGATGGCAGGCGCCGATCTGCTCGATCAGCTCCGCCATCTCACGAGGGGTGGTCTTGCCGAGGCCGAACTTCGGCTGGTCGGCTGGCATGGGTGCGGTCGCGGGCTTCATCACCTTCTTGTAGAGGTGGGTGTCTTTCAGCCCGAGCGACTCCAGTCGATCATTCACCGCGTCCACGCCAAAGCGGTCGATCGCAAGATTCGTCGCGGTGTTGTCGCTGACGATGACCATCATGGTGAGCACGTCTTTGAGCGTGACGGTTAGGGGCGTGTCGAAGAAGTGCAGCACGCCGGAGCCGCCGACGGCCTCGCCAGGCTTGAGGGTCAGCTTCTCGTCCCAGTTCGCCTTGCCCTCGCGGATATCGACCATCGCGTCGTACAGGATGGCCAGCTTGATCACGCTGGCCGTCTGCACGGGCTGATCCGCATCGATGGCGACGGAGTGCCCGGTGTTCAGCTGGCGCGCGTAGAGCGCCACCTTGCCGTGATGCTGCTGAATCATCGCGGTCAGCGTTGCCGCCAGCGGGGCGTCCGCCTCCTGCTGCGACCATCCACGGCCGGCTCCGATGACACCCAATATGGCCAGCGCTGCCAGACACCCCCACCGCAACTTCTTCATTCCGCTGTAAGCCTCCCGACAGACATGTTTCTCCCAGCAGAGTACAACGTGCGGCTGCATGTCCCGTCCAAACTCTTTGCATTCATCCCGTTGGGTTTGATTTAGAATGGATAGTTAACGGAATCTTATGGCCACACTCACCATGCCGTCTCCGACTTCGACCGAGAAGTCGTTCTCCAATTCTCTGAACGACCTGCAGACCCTCACCACAGAGCTCCCGAATGAGGCGTCTGAAGGGCTGGACACGAAGTCCGCGATCGAGATCGCGCGGATCATCTCTCACGAAGATGCGAAGGTCGCCGCCGCCGTGAAGAAGGCGTTGCCGGAGATCGCCATGGTCATCGACACCGTGGCCCGCTCGCTGCGCGATGGCGGCCGTTTGATCTACGTGGGGGCCGGCAGTTCCGGCCGCATCGCTGCGCTGGACGCCTCCGAGTGTCCCCCCACTTTCTCGACGGCACCGCAGCAGGTGCAGTACATTATGGCCGGTGGGCCGAAGGCGCTCGCCTCCGCCTCGGATGTGAACGAGGACTCGCCCGAGCTCGGCCAGCGTGACATCGCCCGCCGCCGGCCTACGCGCAAGGACATTGTCGTCGGTGTGTCGGCCTCGGGCCGGACGCCCTATGTGGTGGGTGCCGTCGACTACGCCCGTGCGCGCGGCGCAAAAACTGCTGCTGTGACCTGCAATCCGAACTCTGAGCTCTCCCAGGTCGCCGATATCACCATCTGCGCCGAGGTCGGACCGGAGGTTATCTCCGGCTCCACGCGGATGAAGGCGTCGACGTCGCAGAAGATGATTCTCAACATGATCACCACCGGAGCGATGACGCGGCTCGGCTACGTCTACGACAACCTGATGGTGAACGTGCACATGAAGAATGCAAAGCTCGTCGAACGCGGCATCCGCGTCCTGATGAAGCTGTGCGCGATCGATCGCGAGACCGCCATCCGCACCATCAAGGCTGCCGGCAAATCGATTCCGATCGCGGTTGTAATGCTCAAGGCCAACGTCGACAAGATGGAAGCGGTGCGCCGTCTGCAGAAGTCCGATGGCAACGTCCGGTTGGCCATCGAAGACTCCCGGCTCGAGCTGTAAGGCTGGGCCGCTGGACGAGACATACTAAGATAAGCTCGTTTAGACTCCGATGCGCTTCTGGTTTGCCCCGCACAGCGATGTGCCGCTCTATCGCCAGCTAATCACGCAGGTGCAGCTCGCCATCTTGAGCGGCGACCTGCGGCCGGGCGACCGGCTGCCCAGCACACGCGAACTCGCGCGAAGATTCGCAATTCATCCGAACACGGTCAGCGCTGGGTATCGCGAGCTTGAGAGCAGTGGATGGACCGAGCTGCGACACGGCAGCGGCGTTTACGTGTGCGATCGGCGCACGGGGAAAAGCGCGGCGGCACAGATTGATACTCACATCGCAGAATTCTTTCGCCGTGCGCGCGAGCTTGGGATCTCAACTGCGGCGCTGCGCACGCGCATGGCCGAGTGGGCAGCTACACCTGCACCGGACCACTGGCTGCTCGTCGATCCGGACGTGGAGCTGCGACGGATTCTCGCGACTGAGTCGCGTCCCATGACCGATCGCGAGGTGAGGGACTGCTCGCCAGCAGATTGCACGCCCGAGATGCTGCCCGGTGCCGTGGTTTGCTGCCGGCCGAGCCAGGAGAAGGCCGTGCGGGCCGCCATTCCGGCGGGCATTGAGCTGGTTGTGTTGCCGATCACCTCGGCCAACGAATGGCTCTTTCCATGGTTACCCGCACCCGAAAATGTCCTCATCGCGGTCGTCTCGCACTGGCCGGAGTTCCTGGAGACGGCGCGCACAATGCTCGCCGCCGCTGGCGTTTCCCCGGATGCTCTGCTCTTCTGCGACGCCCGCAAGCCGCATTGGGAGCGAGGCGTCGCGAACGCAATCGCGGTGCTCTGCGACGCGTACACCGCGTCCACGGCGAAGCTGCCGAGCGGGCCGCGGGTCGTGGTGTTTCCTCTGCTCCCAGCCAGGACGCGGGAAATGCTCGAGCAGCCGTGGTTGTGACACTCGCGAAACCATCCTGATCGTGCCCCGCGCGCGCATGCCGTCTCGCTACTCTGCTCGCAGATTCAAAGGGAGAGAGCGATGCAGATTGATTCCGTAGGTACGAAGCAACGAATTCCGTGGCTGATGGCGGCCGCTCGTGCGGCGCTAGGGCCGGTGATGATCCTGGGCGGCCGCGCACAATGGAACGGCCTCACACTCACTGCGCTGGTTGTGACGGCACTTCTCTCGGATATCTTCGACGGTGTTCTCGCGCGGCGCTGGCGATGTGATACGGCGGCAGTGCGGCTGTTCGACTCGATGGCCGACATCGTCTTCTACGTCGGGTGCGCGATCGCTCTGTGGATGCGGCATCCTGCCGTCGTGCACAATTTCGCCCTTCCGATTGGAGCGGTTGCCGGCCTGGAGGCGCTGTGCCTTGCCGTCGCTTTGATCAAGTTCGGAAAGTTCCCCAGCTATCACTCTTATCTTGCAAAGAGCTGGGGACTGGCGCTGGCGTCCGCTCTGGTCGCGGCGTTCGCAACGCAGCATCCAGATGGATGGATCGCGACCGCGTGTGCTTTCGGCGCTCTGTCCACCCTGGAAGGAG
>DASYBN010000175.1:0-4483 GCA_036500785.1 Acidobacteriaceae bacterium | reverse complement strand
AGGAGCGCGACGGCGGTGATCGCGCGGCGGACGAGATGAAGATCGATGGTGGTCAGCAGTGTGAGATCGACGAATAAGAGCGCGCCGGAGAGCGCGAGGCCGAGGAAACAGATGGAGCTCCACAGCATAAGACGGTAGCGCGACTGGCGGTATCCGCGCGCGAGCAGCAGACCGCAGGCAAGAGCGACGAACATGCCGAGCAGATAGACAACCGCGGCGAACACTAGCTCTTGTCCTTTCTGAAACGGAAGGCGTTTGCGAATGCGCGAATTCCAGGGGAGGCTTTGGAGTGAATTATGCCTGAGATGCGGATGAGTTCGCGGCGATAGGTGGAGTCAAGCGCGTGCACCTGGTGGTTGAGTTCGTCTTTGCCTGTGTCGAAGAAGAATGCACCGCTGGCGTTACGCGCAATGAGGCCGCGGCGTTCGAGGTCTTCTGCAATATCGCTGGCTTCCGCGTGCCCGACGTACAACTGCTCGGCGATTTGTGAGACACAGCTGGGTGTCGGCGCCTTGCGCCAGAGCAGCAGGAGTGCCTCGAGATGCGGCACACTGTCGATGTGGTCGCGGATGAAGCGGTCGACGTTCGGCGAATCCTCAGCCATTTCTTTCTTCGCTTTGGTTGATGGTATATCGAGTAACGACAAAAGTGCGGGGATGGGCGCGGCGGCTCTGGGCGGTATCAAGAGGAGGACGGCGCCGCAGAAGGCAGATGAATCAAAGAAAACAGCGACTTAGACTGTGGCTGAGGTGACCTGCTGGTGCGAGTGCTGAAGTTTCTGCTGGTGCTGGTGCTGTTGGGGGCCGCGGCGGTGGCGTTTCTTTTTCTGATGCCGTACGGGCCGCGCACAGAGCAGTTCGTGGACATCGCGCCGGGCACGAGCACGATGGAGATGGGCCGTCAGTTGAAGCAGGCCGGTGTGCTGCGCACCGGATATGAGCTGGAGGCGCTGCGGCTGACGCGCGGCGGCACGCTGAAAGCGGGCGAGTACAAGTTCGATCATCCGGCGAAGCCGAGCGAGGTGTATGAGCGGATGCGGCGCGGGGACGTGTACACGATCGCGCTGGTGGTTCCGGAGGGCTACAACATCTTCGACATCGCGGGTGCGGTGCAGGCGGCGGGGCTTGGGTCGAGCGCCAGCTTTCTGGATGCGGAACGGCGGCATACGGAGTTGATTGCGGACTGGAGCCCAGGGGCAGCTTCGCTGGAAGGATTTCTGTTTCCGGATACGTACAAGTTCAACCGGCATACGACCGAGGTGCAGATGCTGGGCGCGATGGTGAAACGCTTTACGGAGGTTGCGACGCGGTTGCGGATTCAGCCGGCGGATGCGAAACGGGTGGTGACGATGGCGTCGCTGGTGGAGCGCGAAGTGCGCGTGAAGGCGGAACGGCCGATCGTCGCGGGGGTATTTGAGAACCGGCTGCAGGCGGGGATGCCGCTGCAGACGGACCCGGCGGTGATCTATGCCTCGATGCTGAACGGAACGTGGACGGGAACGATTCACCAGAGCGAGCTGCACTCGGACTCGGCATACAACACGTACACCCATCAAGGGCTGCCGCCGGGGCCGATCTGCAACCCTGGAGTAGCGTCTCTGGAGGCGGCTCTGCACCCCGCCCAGACGGACTATATGTACTTCGTGGCTAACCCGGATGGGTCAACGAAGTTCGCGCGGGGGCTAGAGGAGCATAACACCAACGTGGAAGCGTATCGACAGGAAAACAAATAGGTTGAGCCTTCCGGGCGGGTCAACTTGGTCGTAAAGCGAACGCGATTTCCAGATGTGTTTACTCAAAAGGTATTTGGGGTAACCTTTTGGGTACCCCAAGCTGTTGTGGGTTGAAGCGAACCTTAGAGTTTGTCGCAGAGCGATGTCCCATTGCAAGCGAAGATTCAGCGAAAACTGAAGATACAACTCCAGCAATATACGCCCAAGGTATTGTCCTCAAAAAGCTTACGCGCGGGCATCCTATGTGGGAAATTTTCATTGACATAGGGTGGGGTGGGGGTTCTCTAACGACGGAACTCCCTCACGGAGGACGGCGCGCCGGGGCTAAAAGAAAGGCCGGCAGCTGAGGTCCGGACGTGGGGTGAGTGATGTTGGGGCCGGTATCTCCCATGGACCGGCCTTCGCCAACCGAGAACAAATAGACCCGAGGGCTGGGGGAGGGACTGCGCCAGAGAGCGCAGAACGCCGCCACCGGAGGTCTCAGCAGCCTGAGCGAGCCCATCCGACCGCGGAAAACCGACGAGGCTCGGCGGGGGAGTTGTGTCCTTGGAGAGAAGCAAATGAAGTACTTTTGCGTTGAGTTGAAGGTATGTGAGGGGTGCGGGGGGCTTTGGCTCCGTGCTCAGAACCATGGGGTGTATTGCCGGCCATGTGCGTTGCGGCTGTCGGATTTTCCGGCGCCGCGCGAACGTAGCCGGGCAGGACGAAAGCGGAAGGTACGGATGGTTGTGCTGGAAGGCGGTGCGCGATGAAGGTGGGGACGGGAATGAAGAAAGCTGCAGGCAGATTGCAACTGGTGCACGTTTCACGCAATGTGCGGTCGACGGAGATTCGCGAGGCTACGACGGGACGTCCGGTCGCGGTGCCGAGGATCTGGGCGGTGGCCGAGCCGGTGGCGACTGCGATCCTGGAGAGCCAGCCGGCGCGGCCGGAGCTGAAGGTCGAGCTGGCGTTCTATCGCAAGTACACGGAGGCGATGCTGCGGCGGTATATGCGGGTGTCGACGCAGGTGGGCCGTGTGCCGTCGGTAATGGGGCGCGAGATGTTTCGCGGGAACGTGTCGCACTACAAGTCGGAGGGCCTGGAGGACGGCATTATCTTCTGCGTGGACGTGGAGCGTTGCATTGCGAAGCTGCCTCAGAGCGATCAGCGGGTCATCACGCGGATTGCGCTGCAGGGCCACACGCTGCAGGAGGCGGCGCCGTTGCTCGGTATCGACTTCAGGCGGTGCCACGAGCGTTACGGGCACGCTTTGGATGAGCTGACGGAGCTGTTTCTGGCCAGCCGGCTTCTGGAGCCTTTCAAAAGCTGTCAAGATGTGGAAACGGTGTAAATCGCTGTAAGTAGCACAATCAATGTAAGTTGCGCCAAGGCGAGAAATCCGGAAATAATTTTACTCGGCTTGGTATTCTAAGAAAGTAAAGATCAAGCGGGAGACCTCACTGGGGTTTCCCGCTTTTGTTTTTGGGGGACGAGGATGCGTTGCGGTGGGGGGAGATTTGCGCGGAGATCGACGGGCACGGCGGATCTGATGGCGGAAGGGGCGGAGACGCCGAAGAAGCGGTTACGGCCCAGGCAGTGTCGCAGGCATTTGGAGAACACGCTGGCGGAGGAGTTTTCGGAGATTGTGCAGGGGTTCATCGGCGAAGCGAAGAAGGGCGGATGCGCGCACATGAAGCTTGCGGTGGAGCTGCTGGAGCCGGCGAAGGACGGCGGACGGAAGAAGGGAGCGGCGCTGCGGCTGCTGGAAGAGCTTGGCGAATGATTGAACCGAAGCATCGTGGAACGCATCGGATTCGAAGTGGCTTCGGCCACTATACTTAAGGCCTGCAGGGATGAGGATTCGCCGAGCTTTGTCGAGGGTGGTGCTGGGGGTGGCGTTCGCGTCGTCCGGCTTGCTGGCGGGCTGCTTCCGGACAACGCAGATCGTGCAGCGGACGCAGGCGCCGGATACGTACAAGACGGCGACGGTGGAGCAGCTGGAGAAGACGATCTCGGACCGCGATGCGGCGATCCAGACGCTGACGGCGAGTGTGTTGCTGACGGCGAGCACGGGCGGCGGCAAAGAGGGCAAGGTGACGACGTATACGTCGTTCAAGGGCTACATCTTTGTGCGCAAGCCGCGTGACCTGCGCGTGATCATGCAGCTGCCGGTGATCGGGTCGCGGGCGCTGGACATGGTGAGCAACGGCGATACGTTTACGCTGGTGCACGCAACGGGCGGCCACGGCGATGTCTGGATTCAGGGAAAGAATACGGTGACGACGCCGTCGAAGAATGGGCTGGAGAATCTGCGGCCGCCGGTGTTCTTCGATTCGCTGCTGGTGCCGGGAGTGCAGGCGGATCAGTTTGTGAGCCTGTCGGAGTCGACGCGGGTGCTGGCGCCTCCGTCGAAGCATCAGCCGGCGATTGAAGAGCCGGACTACGATCTGGCGGTGCTGAACAGGAGCGCAGGGAACACGCTGCATCTGCAGCGGCTGGTGCACTTCAGCCGCGTGACGATGCTGCCGTTTGAGCAGGACATCTACGACGAGAAGGGCCGGCCGGCGACGGTGGCGACGTATGACAAGTATCAGGACTTTAACGGTATTCAGTTTCCGATGCTGATTAGTATCAAGCGGCCGGTGGATGAGTACACGCTGAAGCTGCAGGTGACGAAGCTGACGATTAATCAGCCGCTGGCGAATGATCAGTTTGAGCTGAAGATTCCGGCGGGGGTTAAGGTTCAGCAGATGGATTGAGCTGGTGCTG
>DASYBN010000174.1:0-6362 GCA_036500785.1 Acidobacteriaceae bacterium | reverse complement strand
AATCCTTTGCCGCGGTCAGCCCGGTGAACGTCCCGATGATCGCCGAGGTCGAGTGCTCGAGCTCGCTCGCGAGCGCCTTCACCTTCTCGTTCTTCTTTGACTTGCTCAGTGCCATGAGAAAACCCTTGCCTTCCAGCTGCCGGCCGCGCAAAAGTGCTTCCGACCGGCTCAATATCGTTTGCGCGAATTCGTCGCGCATCGAAGACTTACGCCTTGGTCGCGACGTCCGCCGTCTCTGCCTCAAGCTCAATGCCCGGGCCCATCGTCGAGCTCAGCACAATCCGCTTGATGTACTTGCCCTTGGCCGCCGACGGCTTAGCCTTCACCACAGCCGAAACCACGGTCATCGCGTTCTGCTCCAGCTTGTCGGGCGAAAAACTCAGCTTGCCCACAGGAACATGCACCAGCGCCGTCTTGTCCGCGCGGAACTCAACCTTACCGGCCTTGATCTCGCGGATCGCGCCGGCAACATCGGTCGTCACCGTTCCGGTCTTCGGGTTCGGCATCAGGCCGCGCGGGCCCAGCACCTTGCCGAGACGACCGACCGAACGCATCATGTCCGGCGTCGCGATCAGCGCGTCAAAGTCCGTCCAGTTTTCCTTCTGAATGCGCTCGACCAGGTCCTCGCCGCCGACAAACTCCGCACCGGCCGCTTCGGCCTCGCGAACCTTATCGCCGCTGGCGATCACCGCCACAACCTTGCTCTTGCCGCCGAGCCCATGAGGCAGAACCACGGTGCCGCGAACCATCTGATCGGCGTGGCGTGTGTCCACACCCAGCCGCATCGTCAGGTCGACGGTCTCGTCAAACTTGGCAAACTTCGCCTTCTGGAGCAGCGGAATCGCATCGCCAATGGCATACGGACGCGGCTCAACAAGCGCGCGCGCCTTCGCAATATTCTTGGATACCTTACGTGCCATATCTCTTCCTTGGTCTCCCACCCCGGTTCCCGTTTCGGCTGGCGCCTTCAGGGACATGCACTCTTCCGCATGGGCGTGGTCTCGACTGCGGTCTGCGCAGGAGGCACAGACAACCTTCTAAGTATGACGGAAAGGATGTTACTCGTCAATAAAAACCCTGACGGTCAATACCGGTAGAACCCTCTCCCGGACTTCCTTCCCAGCCACCCCGCATCCACCATCCTCACCAGCAGCGGGCACGGCCTGTACTTCAGGTCCCCAATTCCGTCCTCGAGCACCCGCATAATATCCAGGCACACGTCCAGCCCAATAAAATCCGCCAACGTCAGCGGCCCCATCGGGTGCGCCATGCCCAGCCGGAAGACCTGATCCACCGCCTCCGGCGTCGCCACGCCCTCCATCACCGCAAACATTGCCTCATTCAGCATCGGCATCAGCACGCGGTTACTCACAAACCCGGCCGCGTCGTTTACCTCCACCGGCGTCTTGCCCAGCGAGAGCGACAGCGTTCGTACCCGCTCAAACGTCGCGTCGCTGGTCTCAAGCCCGCGAATCACCTCCACCAGACTCATCACCGGCACCGGATTGAAGAAGTGCATGCCAATCACACTCGCCGGCCGCCCCGTGCCGGCCGCGAGCTTCGTAATCGAAATTGACGACGTGTTCGAGGCCAGCACCGCGTCCTCGCCCAGCATCGCATCCAGCTCCCGAAAGATCGCCTGCTTCACCGCGAGCCGCTCCGTCGCCGCCTCCACCACCAGCGTGCAGTCCTTCAGCACGGAGAGTTCTCCCGCGCCCCGCACCCGCTTGTAAATCGTCTCCACCTCAGCCGGGTCGACCTTCCCCTTCGCCGCCTCGCGATCCAGGTTCGTGCGAATCGTCGCGAGGCCTCGCTCGAGCGCGGCCGCATTTACCTCTGCCAACACCACCTCGCATCCGGCGCGCGCCATCACATGCGCGATCCCGTTGCCCATCGTCCCCGCGCCCACCACACCCAGCCGCTCTTGCCGTTCCATCAAATTCCGAAGCTCCCTTCACGCGAAGCAAAGTCTAGCAGTCCACGCGGAGACCTCGCGACCCACACGCCCGCATCGATGTCGAGCAGAGAGACAATCTCCCACCTTCGCGTCACGCCCCGCAGAAGTGGTATCCGATACCGCTGAATTTGCTTGCATTTCGTAATACCGCGACCTATAACCGTCCCACGACTTTCATTCCATCTGGCGCGGCCGTGAAGTGCTCCGGACACACCTCCGCGCGATGAGGAGCTACGCTCGCCATGCATTCCCGGGCCCGCTCGCGTGTCCTGTGCCTCAGCCCTGCGCCGCTCCTCCTGCTGTGCATGGCGGCACCTCTCCATGCCTCCAGCAACAACGTCCCCGATTGGGTGAAGGCCGCCGCCGCACAGCCCCTCCCGCATCTGCCCGAGACTACCAAGGCCGTCATCCTGCTCGACGACGAGACCTACACCGTCGACGCCAAAGGCCAGGCTGTCGAGCATGAGCGCGTGGTCGTCAAGATTCTTCGTCCGCAAGGCCGCGACTTTGCCTACCCCGCCGTCTGGTACGACAAGGACTCCAAGGTTCTGTCCATGCACGCCTGGAGCATCGATCCCGCCGGGCACGAGTACGCCGTCAAGGACAACGAGATGCACGAGGTCAGTCCTCCGGGTGAAGGCGGCCAGCTCTTCGAAGACATCAAGATCAGGGTCGCCGATCCGCCCGGCCGCGATCCCGGCGGCATCATTGCCTACGAGTACGAAAAGCGCGAGCGTCCCTACCTTGCCGAAACCGACTGGCGGTTCCAGGGCGAGCTCCCCATTCTCAGCCAGAGCTTCAACCTGGTCCTGCCGCCCGGCTACACCTACACCACCACATGGGCGCACCACGCGAAGGTCGACGCCATCGATCTTGAAAATCAGCACTATCGCTGGGACATGAACGACCAGCCCGGCATCGACCTCGAACATGTCCCGATGTCGCCCGCCGCCGAGTCGCTCGCCGGCCGGATGACCGTCCAATATGCGGGGCCCGGCCTCGCCTTCCCGGAGGACGGCACATGGCGCGGTATCGGCGAGTGGTACAGCGCGCTGGCCCACGACCGCCTCGCCGCCACCCCGGAGATCGCCGCGAAGGCCGCCGAACTTACCGCCGGCAAGACCGATTTCTACGACAAGGCTGAGGCCATCGGCAACTTCGTCCAGCAGCACATCCGTTACTTCGTCATCGAAATGGGAATAGGCGGCTTTCAGCCCCACCACGCCGGCGACATCTTTCGCGGCGGATATGGCGACTGCAAAGACAAGTCCACGGTTCTCTCCGCCATGCTCTCGACCGTCGGCATCCACAGCGACCTCGTCATGGTCGACACCCAGCGCGGCGTAGTCGATCCCAATGCACCGTCCATCGCAGGCGACCACATGATCGCCGCCATTGAGATCCCTAAAGGTTATGACTCGCCCAAACTCCACAGCGTCGTCACCGCCGCGAACGGCAAGCGCTACCTCATCTTCGATCCGACCTGGTATGAGACTCCCTTCGGCCAGATCGAAGATAATCTCCAGGGCAGCTATGCCCTGCTCATTGAGGGTCCTGACAGCCAGGTCATTCAGATTCCCGTCCTGAGCGCCGAGCTCAACACCATCCGTCGCTCCGCCACACTCGCGCTCGGCTCCGACGGCTCTCTTAAGGGAAGCGTGGCCGAGAGCTGGTTCGGTGACATCGCCAAGGATCACCGCCTTCGCCTCAGCTCGGAGGACGCCGCCAAACAGCAGGAGTTCGTCGATCACATCGTCTCGCACGACGTCATGGCCGCATCCCTCACCGATCTCAAAATCCAGAATCTCGCCGCGCTCGACAAGGACCTCACCACCAGCTTCAATCTCACCGCCGACCACTTTGCGAGCTCCGTCGGTCCGCTCCTGATGCTCCGGCCCCGCATCTTCGGCAGCTACACAATGCGGATCGATCACAAGGCCCGCAAAGTAGCGATTGACCTCGGTGCCGCTATGCAGGGCACCGACAGCTTCGACATCCAGATTCCCGACGGATACACCGTCGACGAGCTCCCGGATCCCGTCAAGGCCGACGTCGGCTTCGCCAGCTATCAGAGCTCGACTGTCCTGAACGGCCACACCATCCACTACACCCGCACCTTTACGCTTCGCCAGGTCGAGCTCCCGGCCGACAAGTACCCCGAGCTCCAGCGCTTTGTATCCCTCGTCGGCGCCGATGAGGACAGCCGCGTCGTCCTCAAGCGCACCACCCAGACCGCCGCCAGCGTCGCCACACCGCCCCAAGGAGCACGATGAAGTTTCTCAGCAGCTACTCCTCCATCGCACGCCGCACTCTTCCCGCGTTTGTTCTCTCCACCGCTCTGGTCACGGCCGCCGTCGCTCGCGCGGAAACGAAGTTCATCGATCCCACTCCTGACGAGCTCTCCATGACCGCACTTCCGGGCTATCCCGGGGTCGCCGCCGTCATCCTGAACAAGGAGGAGATCAGCAAGGACGATCTCCACTCCGCTTCCCACTACGCCCGCATCAAGATCCTCACAGAAGACGGCAAGAAGTACGCCAACGTCGAGCTCCCCTTCGTCTCCACCAACGATGACTTCGAGTACGGCGCGAACGGCGTTAGCCTCGACAGCATCGAGGGCCGCACCATCCACCCCGACGGCACCATCATCCCCTTCACCGGCAAGCCCTACCTCAAGGTCATCGAGAAGGAAAAAGGCGTCAAGGTTCAGGCCAAGGTCTTCACTCTGCCTGACGTCACGGTCGGCAGCATCATCGAGTACCGCTACGCCACGCGCATCGCTGATCACCTTTTCGACGCGCCCGACTGGATCATCCAGGGCGCCCTCTACGTCAAGTCCGCGCACTTCATGTGGTATCCCACCACCCGCGACATCGAAGATCCGAAATGGGGACCCATCAACAGCATCAGCTGGTTCCCCATCCTTCCTCAAGGCGCAAAGATCGACAGCCGCGAACTTCCCGCCACTGGACCGAACGGCATCGGACAGCGCATCTATGAGCTCAGCATCAAGGAAGTTCCTCCTGAGCCCGACGAAGAATACATGCCGCCCAGCGCCAGCTACACCTACGCGGTCTACTTCAACTTCTCCTCCTTCCATGACTTCAAGGACTATTGGAAGAACACCGGCAAGGACTGGTCCAAGCGCGCCAACTCCTTCGCGAACCCCAACTCCGATCTCCGCGACGCCGTCCAGAAGATCACCGCCGGCCTCTCCACCAACGACGGGAAGCTGCGTGCCATCTACGCCGCCGTGATGAACCTTGAGAACACTGACTTCACCCGTGAGCGCGAGCAGCGTGAAGACAAGGCCAACGGCCTCGCGCAGCCCAAAAACGCTGCCGACGTCTTCCACAACGGCCGAGGCGACTCCGGCCAACTCACCAGGCTCTTCGTCGGTATGGCCCGCGCTGCCGGCTTTGACGCCGATCTCATGCTCGTCCCCGACCGCACCCATCATCTGTTTACGCCGTACTGGATGAACTTCTCCCAGTTTGACGACACCATCGCGGTCGTCAACGTCGACGGCAAAGAGGTCTACTTCGATCCCGGCTCACGCTACTGCGCCTACGGCCACCTCGCCTGGCAGCACACGTTCATCGAGGGCCTCCGACAGAAAGGCAGCGAGACTGTCTTCGAGCAGACGACCGGCGACAACTACACGGCCAACATAACCGGCCGTATAGCCAACCTCAAAATAGATGACGCCTTTCACGTCACCGGGAAAATCGACCTGTCATTCACCGGGTCTCCCGCTCTGCGCTGGCGTCAGGCCGCTCTGCGCGGCGATGACGAATCGCTCAAGCACCAGCTCCGCACGCACCTCGAAGACATGCTGCCCCACTCCCTCGAGGTCAAGGACGTCACCATCCAGAACCTCACCGATTACGAAAAGCCCCTCACCGTCTCCTACCAGGTCGACGGAACGCTCGGCACCGCCACTGGCAAGCGCCTTCTGCTGCCCGCCGATATCTTCCTCGCCAACACCCACGCCACCTTCCCCCACGAGAAGCGCGACCAGGCCGTCTACTTCCACTATCCTCAGGCCGTCCAGGATGGGCTCCGCATCACCTTCCCCTCGACCCTCTCGGTCGAGGCCGCACCCGACGCGGCGAAGTTCAATATGCCCGACCTCGCTGCCTACGACATGACCACCACCACCACGCCCACCAGTTTCACTACACGCCGGGTCTTCGCCTTCAACAGCGTCATCTTCCTCCCCAAGGAGTACCCGCAGCTCCGCTCCTTCTACTCGCAGTTTGAGTCCAACGACCAGCAGTCCGTCATCCTCAAGTCCCCCGCCCCCATCACCACCGCCTCCACCGGCGGTAACTGACGTGGGCCGCGCACGTTCCCTTCGCCGCGGCGGAGATCTACGCCACGCGCTCCGCTGGTCGGTGTTTCT
>DASYBN010000173.1:0-8819 GCA_036500785.1 Acidobacteriaceae bacterium | reverse complement strand
AGCGGCAAGCAGAATACGCAGCGCAATCTGTTCCCACGTAAGCGTCAGCGGCATTGGCTCATGTACTCCGCTGATTTGGATGAGGTTAATTGAGGCTATGTTGCCGGACGTTTACATAAGGTCGTCCAGCATCGCCTGCATTTCGCTCGCGGCATGAGCATTGTTGGTGCGCACGGCCGCGGCAAGCCCATCCTTCAGCCGCTGGCGTGCGTCGGCTGTGCGTCCAAGCTTCAGCAGCGTCTGCGCAGACATTTGAAACGCGGGCACGTAGTCCGGGTTGTGCTCGATCGTCGTTGCGAACTCGCGCAGCGCGTCGTCGTTGAGGCCCTCGGCGGCGTAGGCCATCGCGAGCCCGTAGCGCGTAAACGCATCGGTGGGATGCTGCTCGAGAATCCCGCTGAGCATTGCAATCTTATCCATGCAGGTATTGTTGCAGGGCTCTTCCCTGAGAGCTAGGGAATGAAGACGAACCTCTGATCGCCTTCGGGCTGATCCCACACGGAGGCGATGTCGCTCAGCGGGAAGGTGCGAACGCCGATCTCGAACGGTGCGCGCGCCGCCTCCTCGAAGAATTCTGCAATCGATGCGAGGAGGTCCGGGAGCGCAACGCTGCCAAACCCGCTGCCGACGAGCTCGACCGCCGAGCTGCGGAGCGTCGCGCCATCCAGCGGGATTGTACGGCCGGCGCTCTGGCCGATCTGCACGTACCGCAGCGGCATCGTCTCATTGTCTCTCCTCGCGATCGCCTCGAGCGTTGCCTCGGCTGGCGATCCCCACACGTAGTCGAGCACGATGTTCACGCCCGCCTCGACCTCGCTGCGCACAGCAGCGACGAGCTCCTCGCGCGGAAGCTCGAGCGAGATGGTTGCGTCGGCGCCCAGCGACTTGGTCTTCTCCAGGGCCTGCGGATTTCGCCCGCAGGCAATCACACGCTTCGCTCCGCGCCGCTTTGCGATCTGGACGGCGAGCTGGCCGGCGGTTCCGGTGGCTCCCAGGATCAGCACGCTCTGGCCGGGCTGAAAGTTCGCACGGAAGCTGAGCGCGCCCCACGACGACATCGCCGGATTCCCGAGCGCAGCGGCTGTCGCATCCGGGATGGCGTCCGACAGCGGGAACATTGCCTGCGGGTGCGCAATGCAGAGCTCCGCGAACGTACCGAACTGCTGGCGCGCCGCGGCGAAGAAGACGCGGCGGCCGTCTTCGAGCCGGCCCACGCCGTCGATCCCGGGGATCAGCGGGAAGCGGCCGGCGCTTGTGTAATGACTGCCCTTCGCCCGCGATTTCACGACGGGATGAAGTCCGGCGGCGAGCACCCGAACGACGGTCTCGCCCGGCTGCGGCACGGGGTCGTCGAAGGTCTTGTACTGCGGCACAGATTGGGGCGACTCGAGGACGGCGGCCTTCATCGGGAGCTCCTGAAAATGGCGGCTATGTGGTGCGTAAGTGGCCGGAACGGCGTGAGTTCTCGGCCTTCAGATGCGGGCCGAGCATCACCGGACGCGGACATTTAGAATATAGAGAAGGGAGTTCTCCCGAAACTTGAGCGGAGGTATGGCAAGCAGCATGAGCGAAGGTGTGGCCGCACGGCCGGTCTCCGAGTCTCAGTCCGAGCGCAGCGAAATTATCTTTCCCAACGACGCCAACGCGATCGGAAACCTCTTCGGTGGACGGCTGATGCAGTTCATCGATCTGGTCGGCGCCATGGCGGCCAGTCGCCACGCACGCGCGTATACGGTTACGGCCTCCATGGATCACCTCGACTTCGTCGCTCCCGTGAAGGTCGGCGATCTGCTCATCCTGAAGTCGAGTGTGAACCGCGCCTTTCGCACCTCCATGGAGGTCGGCGTCAAAGCGATGGTGGAGGATATCCGTGAGGGCCGGTTCCGGCAAGTCGCTTCGGCGTACCTCACCTTCGTCGCGGTGGACATGAGCGGCAGCCGCATCGAAGTGCCGCAGGTGATTCCCGAGACCGAGCACCAGAAGCGCCGCTTTGAGGATGCAGGCCGCCGCCGCGAGATGCGCTCCGGCGAGGTCGCCCGCCGCAAGGAACTCCGCGCGACGCTTCCACCCGAGTGGCACGTCTAGCAGCGAGCAGACAGTAGACAGTAGAGAGCAGGAACAGATGGGACACACAGGACAACAGCCAATCGGACCTCAGCCGCTTCCCGGCATTGCGCACGTTATCGCGGTCGGCTCCGGCAAGGGCGGTGTCGGCAAAACCACCGTCGCGGTCAACCTAGCGGTCTCGCTCGCGAAGCTCGGCCACAAGGTCGGTCTGCTTGACGCCGACATTTACGGCCCCAATGTGCCCACGATGCTCGGCATCACGCGCCAGCCCAGCATTCTTCCGGGCAACATGATCGAGCCGATCACCGCGCACGGGGTGAAGTTCATGTCGGTCGGCCTCATCTCGCCCGGCGACAAGCCGATGGTGATGCGCGGGCCGATGCTGCACGGCATCATCAAGCAGTTTCTGCAGCAGGTCGCCTGGGGCGAGCTCGACTTCCTCATCATCGACCTTCCGCCGGGCACCGGTGACGTCGTCATCTCGCTTGTCCAGACTGTTCCGCTCACCGGCGCCGTCGTTGTCTCCACCGGTTCCAGCGTAGCGCTGCAGGATGCGCGCAAGGCACTCGAAATGTTCCACCAGGTCAACGTCGAAGTCCTCGGCCTCGTCGAAAATATGAGCCAGATGACGCTCCCCGACGGCACCATCATCGACGTCTTCGGCGCCGGCGCAACCGAGCAGACCGCAAAGCAGTACGGCCTCACGTTCCTCGGCGCGGTCGATCTCGACCCGCAGGTGCGTGAGGGTGGCGACCGCGGCCTGCCCGCCTCGTTAGCCGGCGATCAATCCGCGCGTGGACGCGAGTTCGCCGCCATCGCCCAAAACGTAAAAGCCCGCGCCGAGCAGGTCGCTTCACAAACCGAAAACGTCCTGGAAATCTCCTAACGTCCTAACTTCCCAAATGCGCAACGACCTCACAACCCGGCAACGCGAGATCCTCACCTCGATCGTCGAGCAGTACATCGCGACGGGCGAGCCGGTGAGTTCGGGCGCGATCGCTCGCCTTGAAAGCCTCGCGTCCGGGCCGGCCAGCCCCGCCACCATCCGCAACGAGATGGCCGAGCTCGCCGACCAGGGCCTGCTCGAGCAGCCGCACACCTCGGCGGGCCGCGTCCCCTCCGCTCTTGCTTTTCGTCTCTACGTCGAGCAGCTCAACGCCGCGCAAAATCGGCGCCTGCCCGGACCCTCCGCCGCCGAGCTGCACTCCCGCATCGACACGAGCCTCGCCGGGATCGCCGGTGCCGAGGCGCTGCTCGAGCGCACCTCGCACGTCCTCGCCGTGCTCTCCAGCGGCGTTGGCCTCGCCATGTCTACTGCGAGCTCGCATGACACGCTCGAGCATGTGCACTTCAGCCGCCTCACCGAGCGCCGCGTTCTCGCGGTCGTCGTCACGCGCAGCGGCATGGTGCGCGACCGTGTGCTCGCGCTTGATCGCGACCTCGCCACACTCGAGCTCGAAACCGCCGCGCGTTTCCTGAACGAGAACTTCCGCGGGTGGAGTATGGAACGCATTCGCGCCGAGCTCGCGCGGCTCATCGAAACCGAGCGCAGCACCTACCAGCAGATGATGGAGGCCGCGCAACAGCTCTGGAATCAGACCGTGGGCGCCGCGGCGGGCGAGCAGGCGGTCTTCGTCGATGGTGTCGCCAATCTGCTCGGCCTGCCGGAAGATCGCGCCCGTCTGCGCGAGATGCTCACCGCTTTGGAAGCAAAAGAACGCCTCATCGAGCTGCTCAACGCTTACGTCGACGCGCGCCAGGAGTCCGTCCGGGTGGTCTTCGACCTCGAGCAGCATGCGCCGGAGATGGCGGGCCTCGTTCTGATCGCCGCACCGGCGCGCGTTGCCGGCGAGAACCTTGGATCCATCGGGGTCATCGGCCCGAAGCGCATGAACTACCCCAGCAATATGAGTGCGGTGGCCTATATCGCGCAAATGCTCGAACGCGCCCTGACGCCGCGAAGCTCGTGAGCGCATCAGTTAAGAGATCAGAGGTTAGCCATGAGCAATATTCGCGAACGTGCCGGGCGGTGGGGACGGCCGGGAGTTTTTGGAAAGGACAGACGTATGACCGAGACAGAAGAGATGCAGCGTCCAGACACAGAGACAGAAAGCGCTGCGCCGATGGAGACCGCAACAACTTCGGCGGAAGCTCAGACCCCGCAAGCTGAAGAGCAGAATCAGGAGCTCGCCGCAGTTCGTGAAGAGCGCGACGCCCTCAAGGACCGTCTCGCGCGCCTGCAGGCAGAGTTCGACAACGCCCGCAAGCGTGAGTCCAGGGAGCGTCAGGACACGCGCGACTACGCTGTGCAGTCCGCCGTCGAGCCATTCCTCGGCGTGATGGACAACTTCGGCCTGGCGCTCAAGTCACAAGGGTCTGCAGATCAGCTTCGTGCCGGCGTCGAGCTCATCCTCAAGCAGATGGAAGAGGCGCTGCGCGGACTGAACGTGCAACCGGTCGAGGCCGTCGGCGCGCAGTTCGACCCGCGCGTACATGAGGCCCTGGGCAGCGAGGAGCGCGAGGACGTGCCCGACCACCAGGTGATCGAGGAGATCCGCCGCGGCTACAAACTCCGCGACAAGCTCCTCCGCCCGGCGCTAGTGAGAATCGCGACGAACGCGAAGCAGGTAAGTGAATAGTCTTTGAACGGGCGCGACTTGAGTCGCGCCGCTACCTCTCTCGCTCACGGCTTTAGCCTCTGAGGGAGCGACGATGGAAAGTGTGCAATGGCGACCGCAACGATGAAGATGGATTACTACGAAGTTCTACAGGTGGAGCGCACCGCAACCGACACCGAGCTGAAGGCCTCATACCGCAAGCTCGCGATGCAGTACCACCCCGACCGCAATCCGAACAATCCGGAGGCGGAAGAAAAGTTCAAGGCGTGCAGCGAGGCCTACCAGGTTCTTAGCGACCCGGATAAGCGCGCCGCGTACGACCGCTTCGGTCACGCGGGCGTCGGCACTGCAGGCGCAGCGGGCAATCCGTTCGCCGGTGGCCCGTTCGCGCAGGGCGATCTCGGCGACATCTTCGGCGATATCTTCGGCGAGATGTTCAACATGGGAACGCGCGGCGGCCGCGCCTCGCGCGCGCAGCGCGGACGCGACATCAAGTTCGATCTGCGCCTCGAGTTCGAAGAGGCGGTCTTCGGCATCGAGCGCGAGATCACGATCCGGCGCGCCGAGGCTTGCGTCGACTGCAACGCCACCGGCTCCGAAGGCGGACGCCAGCCCGAGACCTGTCAGCAGTGCGGCGGCCGCGGCCAGATCCGCACGCAGCAGGGCTTCTTCTCCGTCGCGCGCACCTGTCCCGTGTGCTCAGGAACCGGCTCAATTGTTCGCAATCCTTGCCGCACCTGTCACGGCGACGGACGCATTCCCCGCGAGCACAAGGTCCTCGTCAAGGTTCCTGCCGGTGTGGAGAACGAGACGCGCATCCGCTACTCCGGCGAGGGCGACGCGGGCAAGTGGGGCGGCCCGCCGGGCGATCTGTATGTTGTGCTCGAAGTGCGTCCCCACAAGTTCTTCGAGCGCGACGGCGATGACCTGCACTGCGTGATGCCCATCAGCTTTCCGCAGGCCACGCTCGGCACGGAACTCGAGATCGAAACCCTCCATGGCCCCGAACCCCTCAAGGTTCCTGAAGGCACGCAGAGTGGCAAAGAGTTTCGCCTCCGCGGCAAGGGCGTTCCGCACCTCAACTCACACGGCCGCGGCGATCTCATCGTCGAGGTCCGCGTCCAGACACCCACAAAGCTCTCGAAGCCGCAGAAGGAACTCATGCGCCAGCTCAGTGAGTCCATGAAGGTCGACAACATCCCCCAGTCGCGCGGCCTCTTCGACAAGGTGAAGGAGATGTTCAGCTAGCGCTGGATGATTCAGGCGAAACACAGCGAAGGCCGCCGGATGTTCGGCGGCCTTCGCTCTTGCCGACATTTTTCCAGCCGAAGGCGAGTCGAAGGATCCGTGTATCTTGTTCGGATCACTTCAGTCCGCTCAGTGGCTGTGCGCCGCTAGATCAGTGCCGCACACACACTCAGCGCCGCAATCGCTGCCGTCTCGGCGCGCAGAATCCTCGGCCCCAGCGTCACATGCCGCCATCCGCTCTCGCTGAACAACTGCATCTCCTCCGCCGTCCATCCACCCTCCGGCCCAATCGCCAGCGCAACTCCTGATTCGCTGACTTGTTGACTCGCTAGTTCGCTTTTCAGCGAATTCTCCTCCTCGGTTTCCGCCAGCAGCAGCTTCACCGGCGCACTCACCTGTGCGATCGCCTCCTTCAGCGGCAGCGGATCATCCACCTGCGGCACATCGCTTCTGCGCGACTGCTTCGCCGCCTCGAGTGCAATCCTGCGCCACCGCTCCACACGCTTCCCAGCAGCCTGCGCGAGATGCTTCTCCGTTCTGCGCGCGATCACCGGCGTCATTCGCGCCGCACCCAGCTCTGTCAGTTTTTCCAGTCCCCACTCGTAGTGATCGAACTTGATCACGGCGAGCAGCAGATGCACTGGAAGCACGGCTTCGGTCTCCAATTCCTCGCCAAGCGCGAACGTCACCGCATCTTCCGCCACGTTGACGACCGTGGCACGCCGGAGAAATCCATTCGCCACTACATCAAAAATCTGTCCCGGCTGCGCTCGCAGCACGCGCGCAAGATGCAGCGCCTGATCTCCCTCAAGCGTTGCGGTTGTGTCGGTAAACTTGTCGGCGATCCATCGTCTGCGTGTCATCGCCTCCCAGCATACTGCGTCGCGCTCTTCTTCGCGCATGCGTGAAAACCCGCATGAACAAAGGCCGCGAGAGCGCATCAACGCAAACGCAAAAACACCTCGGGGGACGCTCTCTATGGCGTCCCCCGAGTGTGTTGCCTTTGTTTGTTGCTTTGCCTTGGTTGCGTTTGCCTGCGCTCCCAATCGATAAACATCATCGACGCTGCAATGCAGCTAACAAGGGTATAGATTTCCCGCGTCGCAGAGTCAAGAGAAAAAAGAAAAATAAGAGCGAATTTCTGCCGCGCTTTGCACAGCCATAAACCTCCTTCGCTCTGGTCTCGAACTTGCTCGCGAGCTCTCATCGATCCTTTCGCGCCGTGCTTCGCGCGTGCAGCCAATGCATCCAATCGAAACGTATACTCTGTCTCGCGACGAGCTCACGATGGGCCAATCGCGCCGTGAGCTCCCTAAGGAGAAATCTGCAATGCGTGAAGTTGTCATCGTTAGCGCGGTTCGGACACCGGTCGGAAAATTTCTTGGCGGACTCTCTTCGCTCTCCGCGGTTGAACTCGGCGCGATCGCCGTACGCGCCGCAGTCGAGCGTGCGAACGTGCCCGCAGAGAATGTAGACGAGTGCATCATGGGCTGCGTTCTTCCCGCGGGCCTCGGCCAGAATCCGGCGCGCCAGGCCGCACTCCGCGCTGGCATCGCAGATACTGTCAGCGCGCTCACGATCAACATGGTCTGCGGCTCCGGCCTTCGCGCCGTCGCGCTGGCCGCGCACTCCATCGCGCAGGGCGATACGGAGATCGCCGTCGCCGGCGGGATGGAATCCATGTCCAACGCACCCTACCTGCTTCCCGCCGCGCGCAAGGGCATGCGTATGGGCGACAGCCCCGCTGTCGACTCCATGGTGCGCGATGGCCTGTGGTGTGCCTGCGAAGACTTCCACATGGGTGAGACCGCCGAGCTCGTCGCCGACAAGCACGGCTTCACGCGCGAGCAGCAGGACGAATACGCACTCGCTTCCCATCGCAAAGCTTCCGCCGCCTGGAACCAAGGCCGCTTCGACGCCGAGATCGTCCCCGTCGAAGTTCCAGGCAAAAAAGGCAGCACCACCGTCACCCGCGACGAAAGCGTCCGCGACGACGCGACCCTCGATGCCCTCGCAGCGCTCAAGCCCGCCTTCCGCAAACAGGGCACCGTCACGGCCGGCAACGCGCCCGGTGTGAACGACGCCGCCGCAGCCGTCGTCGTCATGTCTGCCGACAAAGCGCGCGAGCTCCACCTGACTCCGCTCGCCACGATCCGCGCGCAAGCCACCAGCGGCGTCGCTCCGCGCTGGGTCATGCTCGCGCCCGTTACCGGCGTGCGCCGCGTTCTCGAGCGCGCCGGCTGGGCGCTCTCCGACGTCGATCTCTTTGAGCTCAACGAAGCCTTCGCCGTGCAAGCGCTCGGCGTCACCAAAGAGCTCGGCCTCTCACTCGACCGCGTGAACGTCAACGGCGGCGCCGTCGCCATCGGTCACCCCATCGGAGCCAGCGGCGCCCGCGTCCTTGTCACCCTGCTTCATGAAATGCAGCGCCGCGACGCGCACAAAGGCGTCGCCGCACTCTGCCTCGGCGGCGGCAACTCTGTCGCCATGGCACTCGAGCGCCCCTAGCGCGGAAGCGCAAACTACTTCGGCTGCTGCGTCGATCCCGGCTGCTGCCCGCTTGGCTGTGCCGCGCCATCGCTGCCCGGCTGCTGCGTGCCCGGAGCGATCGTCTCGTTCCCGTAGGTGATCTTGATATTCGAGTGGAAGTTGAACTTCTTATAGTTCGTAAACCGGACGGTCGCGCGCATATGAACATCCTGGCTCAGCGCACCGTTCTGCGCCTGGAAGTGCAGAATGCCCTCTTCCTTCGTGTACACCGGAAACCAGTACACGCCATCGATCTGCTGGTAGTACGTCGTGAACGGCGGGCTCAGATCCTCATGCCCGCGCCGGGTATCCTGCGGCACGTTCAGCCCGTTCACCAGCACAATCTCGTTATCCTGC
>DASYBN010000172.1:0-2283 GCA_036500785.1 Acidobacteriaceae bacterium | reverse complement strand
CGACAGCCCGGGATGGGACGGCCGCACCCTCATCGTGACCAGTACCGAGGTGCTGCGCTACTCCTCAGTGGCTCCGAAGAACCGCTTCCTCTATACGGTGAACGATCCCGAGCACTTCGATGTTGAGTGGCAGTATCAGAAAGCCGCCGCCTGGGCTTCCGGGGATCTGCTGCACTGCGCAGCGCAGACGCCCCGGCTGGCGGTGAATGATGTGCCCCGTGCACAGACGGATATGTTGTCTGCCATCCTGCGCGCATTCCTCGACTCCAAACCGACGCTCTTTCTTACGCTGCAACTACCCTTCTGAGGCGGGCGCCCGCGTCCGCTCCAGCCTGCGCATCCCGCCGCGAGCGGCGAAGAAACCGGCTTCAAGGCCAACCGGGTAGAATTGAGATTGAAAGCCACCTCGCTCCCGGAGTTTTCATATGACGACAACTCCAGTTCGGCCCCTCCCGTCCGCTGAACAAACGAACGCCCAGCCTTCCGAAGATGCGGCGAAGCACCATCATGTCGCAAGTGTTCAGGGCGCAATCGCGTGGTCAAGCCTGCTCTTTGCTCTCCTGCAGAGCGTCTGCACGTTCTTTGCCGCAGCCAACGGCCTGCGCTTCGCCGTCGGCCTCGGCTCCCTCGTCCTGAGTGCCGGCGCGGGCACTATGGTCGACCGCTTGCACGCAGACGCGCTTCGCGTCCCCATGATCGGCGTCGCACTGGTCGGCTCACTCGTGAACCTTGCGGTGCTCGGCCAGGTCCGCCGGCTGCGTCGTCGGCCTGCATCGCGGTGGCGTCAGCAACTGCCGACTCCGGGCAAGCTCCGCATGGAACGCTTGCAGGTCGTTCTCTCCGTCGCTACCCTCGCGCTCGTCGCGGTAGAAGAGCTTTTCCACTATCACTACCTCGGTCATCTTTAGAAGCTCATCCTTTGCCGTCCGGGCGTAGTGGACAATGCTATGGCCCGCCCTCTTCGCGAGCCCGTCTGGTCATACTCTCCAGCTCATCCAGCGTGCGCGGCCAGTCCTTTCCCAGCAGGCGCGACAGGCTGCGGTCCGCCAGCACGCGCCCTTCCGTCTGGCAGCGCGCGCAATAATTCGTCTCGTTATCCGCGTAGCGAATGCGCTGGATCGTCTCGCCACATCGCGGGCACGGCATTCCATAGCGTCCATGCACCGCCATCTCCTTGCGAAAGGCGGTCACCTTCTCTGGAAAATCGTTCTTTGCTTCCGCCTTGAGCCGATCGATCCAGAGCTGCAGCGTCTCCCGCGTGGCTGTGAACAGCCGTTCCCACTCGTCGGCTTCGAGCTTGTGCGTCAGCTTGATCGGCGATAGCTGCGCGGCGTGGAGAATCTCATCGGAATACGCATTGCCGATGCCGCTCACAATGCGGGGATCGGTCAGCGCCCGCTTCAGCGTACGGTTCTCGACCATCAGAGCTGCGCGAAACGAATCCAGATGGCAGGCAAAGACTTCGACGCCGCCCGGATCGACCGTACGCAGCCCCTCCCCGGTCAAAACATGCAGCGAAGCGCGCCGCTTTGTCCCAGCCTCGGTAAGCACGAGCGAGCCGTTGGGAAAATCGAAGGCCGCCAGGCTATTCCGTCCCGCCAGCTTCGCTCCCGCCGGCCGCCAGTGCAGTCGCCCCGCGATCATCAGGTGGAGCACCAGCCACAGGTCGCCCTCCATACCGATCGCGATGCGCTTGCCCACCCGTCGCAACTCGGACACCGCGCGGCCCTCCGCGCTGCTGATCGGCGGTTGCACAGTCCGCAGGAGAAAGGCGCTCGCAACCCGCACCTGCTCCAGCCGCTGCCCGACAATGCGCGGCTCGAGTGCGCTGATATACGCGGCGATATCCGGCAGCTCTGGCATGTCGTCAGCTTGCACGGTACAGCCGCTCGCTGGCAACTCCGGGCTGAATTCAGTTGGCTACTTCATGCTGCACGTCAACGGCGACGTGGGCGCCAATTTCTATGTGCTGGGCATGAGAAACGAATGATTCAAACCCATCACTATCTTCCATAAAGATATCGACCAGCCCACGCCCGACGCGAAGATATGCACGGGTTAGGACGAGTTATGCTCTTCGCGGGCAAATGAATAACTCATCGCACTAAGTCGTAACGATTTATGGAGTGAACCATGAGCCAGTTCTGTACACGTTGCGGAAAGCCATTGCAGCCAGGAGTCCGTTTCTGCACTTCCTGCGGGGGCGCAGTCATCACTCCGGCAACGTCATCACAGACTCCTCCCGCCACGCCCGCGGCGCAGTTCACGCCCGCGACCGCCGTC
>DASYBN010000171.1:0-10786 GCA_036500785.1 Acidobacteriaceae bacterium | reverse complement strand
AACCAGATGCGGCTGGAGGCCGCGTAGGCGGTGGAGACGGTGTCCTTTTGACTGGAGGTCCAGCGGGGCGAGAGGCCGGGAGCACCGAAGGCTGCGCCGTCATCGTCGAGCCAGCGGTAGGTTTCGTTCAGAACGCTCATCTGGACTTATGAGACCACAAGAGTCGTAACGCCTGAAATGTATGGGAGCCGCGACGCATATCTGCTATATAGCTGTGTACCCATGCGATCCCGTTTATTTCGGCTCTGTAATGCGGCTTTCGTGTCGTTTGCCCTTTCACCCTTGCTTGCGGCCCAGACGGCGCCGGCGGATAAGTATTCCCGCGAGCCGTTTGTGCTGGACAAGATCGATGTTGTGTATGGGATGAACGCGGACGGCACAGGTTTCATGCAGAAGACCGCGATCCTCAAGATTCAATCGGAAGCCGGGTTGCGGCAGCTTGGAATCCTGGGGATGGCGTTTGCGGCGAACTCGCAGCATGTGGAGTTTCACTATGTGCGGGTGCGGCGTCCGGATGGCAGCGTGACGGAGACGCCGCTGTCCTCAGTGATTGAGCAGCCGCTGCAGGCGACGGTGCATGCCCCCTTCTACAGCGATTTGAAGATCGCACAGATCCCGGTGAGAAACCTGCAGGTGGGCGACTCGATCGAGTGGGAGGGGCGAGTGGTGATAACCAAGCCCGAGGCCGCGAACGAGTTCTGGAACACAGAGAGTTTTGTGACCGACGGAACGGTGGTGCTCGAGCAGTCGGTTGAGCTTCACGCGCCGGCGTCGAAGGACGTTACGGTGTGGACGAATCCAACACTCGGCATCAAGGTGAAGGAATCGAAGGACGGCGACCAAGAGGTGTACCGGTGGGAGTGGCACCAGATGCAACCGACGGTGGGGCCAGAGGCCGACGCTGCCAAGGAAGCGAAGAAGAAGCATGTGCTGACGGCCGATGAGGAGATGGACGAAGATCGCGGAAAGCTGCCGTCGGTAGCATGGACCACCTTCCCGAGCTGGGCGGCTGTGGGCGAGTGGTATCGAGGCCTGGAACTGAGCCGAGCGACGCCGGATGATGAGATCAAGGCCAAGGTTGCCGAGTTGACCACAGGCAAGACGAGCGAAGAGGCGAAGGTCCGGGCGATCTACGAGTATGTGTCGACGCAGGTGCGGTACATCGGTGTGGCGTTTGGAGTGGGGCGTTACCAGCCGCATCAGGCGGTGGAGGTGCTGCACAACCAGTACGGCGACTGCAAGGATAAGGCGACGCTGCTGACGGCGATGCTCGCGGCCGCAGGGATACCGTCGGATGCGGCTCTGATCGGCGCGGGCGTACGGTTCAACGAGGCGGTTCCCTCGCCTGCATCGTTCAATCACCTGATCACGCATTTGAAATTGAACGGGCAGGATGTGTGGCTGGATTCAACGGAGGAGGTTGCACCGTACCGGATGATGTACGCGGGGCTCCGGGACCGTGAGGCGCTTGTGGTGCCCGCGACTGGGACGCCGGCGATTGCCAAGACGCCGAAGGATCCGCCGTTCGATTCTGTGCAGACGTGGACGGCGAGGGGCGCGCTCGATTCGAATGGCATCTCAGACTCGCAGATCACGCTAACCGAACGCGGCGATGAGGAGATTGCGGTGCGCGCTGCGGTGCGGCAGCTTGGACCGGCGCAGTATGACGAGGCGGCGGAGGGCATGCTGGGCGCGTTGGGATACATCGGCAAAGAAAGCCATGCGGACTTTTCGCGGTCCGACGATGTGGACGAGCCGTTTAGGATCAGCCTGGACTATCACCGCGAAAAGGCCGGGGACTGGGACAACCTGCGGACGATTCCGCAACTTGCGCCGGTAACCCTGCCGTCCGTGGATGACAAGAACCCGCCAGTGCGGGCGATTCAGTTGGGTGCGCCGCATAGCGAAGTCAGCACAGCGGAGATGAAGCTGCCTGCAGGATGGACCGCAGAGCTGCCCGAGGCGGTCCACGAGAAGAGTGCGTACGCCACATATGACTTGACCTACCGTTTCGACAAGGGAACGCTGTACAGCGAGCGGAAAATCGTGGTGCTGAAGGAAAAGGTTCCGGTCTCCGACTGGAAGGCCTACAAGAACTTCACGGACGCGATCGGCCTCGGGAACGAGACGTATGTGCAGTTGCGCCGGCCGAATGGAACAGATCTGGCTTCGACGCCGACGGTACCGTCGATCACGCCTGGCGGCACAACGCCCGCTACGGCAGGCACGGATGTAAAAGCGGCACCGGAGGCGCTCCTTCGCCAGGCGGGGATGGCACTGCAGCGAATGGATCTTGCAACCACGCAGTCGCTGCTGGATCAGGCCAAGTCGATCAATCCGAAGGAGAGACACCTGTGGTCCGCGTATTGCGGTCTCTCCATGTACTACGGCAAGGCGAATGAGGCAATTGAAGACTGTAAGAAAGAGCTGGCGCTCTATCCGGAGTCCTACGAGGCCTACGCGATGCTTGCCGGCGTACAAGGGATGCAGCATGACGACGAGGCCGCGAAGCAGACGCTGCGGGCGTGGGCGAAGGCGGACCCGGCGGATGCGAAACCAGTTGCGCTGCTTGCCGCGGAGGAGTTTACCGAGCACAAGTATGGCGAAGCGGAGCCGGACCTGCAGACGGCTCTCAAGCTTGACCCGGCGGACGAGCGAACGCAACTCCTGCTGGGACAGAGTGAGATGCGGCTACACGAGATCGACAAGGGAACGGCAACTCTCAAGACACTGCTTGAGAAGACAAGTGATCCGCTGATGATCAATGATGCAGTGTACGAACTGGCCGACGCAGGGAAGGAATTAGCGCTCGACGAGTCAAAAGAGCAGGTTGCGCTGGACAAGCTGACCAAGGAGACGGAGAGCTGGACATTAGATGAGTCGCCCGCGTTGCTGAAGCAGCAGACGTCGCTGCTTGAGGCTTCGTGGGACACGATGGGATGGATCCTGTACAAGGAAGGCAAACTCAGCGAGGCAAGATCGTTCATCGATGCGGCGTGGACGAACCGGCAGGATCCCGACGTGGTGAAGCATCACGATGCACTGTACCCGCCCGCGACCCAGAGCCCGGAGCCAAAACAAGCCGGTAGTGAAAAGCCCCAACAAGTACAGATCGTCAAGTCGTCCAGTCGGGGACTTCCAGTCAGTACAGCGACTGTGACCGTAACAGCATCGGCTCCGCAGGGCTTGCGCAGCTACCCGCTTGGCCCGGCGAAGGGCCGCCATGGGGTTGCCGAATATCGGCTGTTGCTTGCGCACGGGCGAGTGGAACGAATCGAACCCATGGGCGAAAAGAGTGTCGAAGGGGCCGAAGCCATGGTGAAGCAGGTCGACTTTGCGAAGCTCTTTCCGGAGGGTTCGGACGCGAAACTGGTGCGGGCGGGGATGGTGAACTGCTTTGCAGAAAAATGCATGCTCGTTCTGGAGCCGTAGAGCTCGTCCTGACTCAGTTTCCTTCGTTGAAGCGAAGTTCGTCGCACTGCGCTAAGCTCAAATGTGCTGAGTCGCCGGCCTCCGTGCTGCATCTGACGGAGGGACGATGAGACGTCGAGACGCGGAGATTTGATTCCGCGGTTCATGAGAAATCCGTTTGAAGCAACGCTTAAGGAGAACTGCTATGGCATTCGAACTTCCTCCCCTGCCGTATGACTACGCCGCACTCGAACCGACGATCGACGAGGCGACGATGAAGCTCCACCATGACAAGCACCACCAGGCGTATGTGACGAACCTGAACGGTGCAGTGGAGAAACATCCGGACCTCGGCAAGAAGACGCCTGAGGAACTGATCAAGAACCTGAACAGCGTGCCGGAAGAGGTCCGCACTGTCGTTCGGAACAATGGCGGCGGGCACGTGAATCACACGATGTTCTGGCAGATTATGACGCCCAAAGGCGGCGGCAATCCCACGGGAACGATCTCGGGGCAGATCCAGACGGACTTTGGCGGATTTGAAGACTTCAAGAAGGCCTTCAATGAGGCGGCCGCGAAGCAGTTCGGTTCGGGATGGGGATGGCTCGTTTGGAAGGACGGCAAGTTAGCCATCATGACGACACCGAACCAGGACAATCCGATGATGCAGGGGCTGTATCCGATCCTGGGCAACGACGTGTGGGAGCATGCGTACTACCTGAAGTACAACAACCGCCGGCCGGAGTATCTGGCAGCGTGGTGGAACGTGGTGAACTGGGCGGAGGTAGACAAGCGCTTCGAGCAGGCGAAGAAATAACGCCGATCCTTACAGTCAGGACGAAGGCCGCTTCAGAGATGAGGCGGCCTTTGTTTGCTTAGCGCGAGTCTCGGATGAGGGTTTGTGCGTCTGAAGGAATACCTGAACGTAGGCCCTTGAGGCGGATATGTGGATTGTACGGCTGGCTCTGCGCCGCCCCTACACATTTGTCGTGCTGTGCATGCTCATTGCGATCCTGGGCATCGCGTCCGCGATTGAGACGCCGAAGGACATCTTCCCGTACATCAATATTCCGGTACTCACGGTGGTGTGGACGTACACCGGGCTTCCGCCGGAGGAGATGTCGGGCCGCGTCGTAACAGTGTGCGAGCGCGCGATCACGACCACGGTGAACAACATTGAGCACACGGAGAGCCAGAGCTACCAGGGCGTCGCCGTCATCAAGATATATTTTCAGCCGGGCGTGCAGATCGCCGAGGCCGAAGCCCAGGTGACGGCAGTTGTGCAGACGATTTTGCGGGCGCTTCCGCCGGGAACGTTTCCGCCGTTCATCATCAAGTACGACGCTTCGTCTGTGCCGATTCTGCAGATGGGTTTGGGCGGACAGGGATTGGGCGAGGCCGATCTCTATGACCTGAGCCTGAACTTTATTCGGCCGGCGCTGGCGACGGTACAGGGCGCGAGCATTCCGCTGCCGTTCGGCGGCAAGGTGCGCCAGGTGATGGTTGATACGGACCCGAACCTGATGTACGCGCATCATCTGTCGGCGACGGATGTGTCGACGGCGATCTCGCAGCAGAATTTGATTCTGCCGGCCGGCACCGCGCGCATCGGCGACAGGGAGTACATCGTCCGCACCAATTCGAGTCCGGCAACGGTTGCGGCGCTGAATGACCTGCCGGTGCGAGCGGCCAACGGCGCAGTGGTGTACATCAAGGACGTCGCCCAGGTGCACATGGGCTTCGCCGTGCAGACGAACATTGTGCGCGAGAACGGTAAGCGCTCGGCGCTGCTGACCGTGATGAAGAACGGCCAGACGTCGACGCTGGACATTGTGAAGCAGGTGAAGGATGCGCTGCCGCGCGTGGAGGCCGGGCTCGGCAATCTGAAGATTACGCCGCTGTTCGATCAGTCGATCTTTGTGCGGGAGAGCATCGATGAGGTGGCGCGCGAGGCGATGATTGCGGCCGCATTGACGGCATTGATGATCCTGCTGTTCCTTGGTTCATGGCGCTCGACGCTGATTGTGTGCATCTCGATTCCGTTGTCGATTGCGACGTCGCTGGTAGTTCTGAGCGCGATTGGCGAGACGATCAACGTGATGACGCTGGGCGGGTTGGCGCTGGCCGTCGGCATCCTGGTGGACGACGCGACGGTGGAGATCGAGAACACGCACCGCAACATGGGACTGAAGAAGCCGCTGACGCGCGCGATTCTCGACTCGGCGCAGCAGGTGGCGGCACCGGCGTTTGTATCGACGCTTTCGATCTGCATCGTGTTTGTGCCGGTGGTGCTGCTCACGGGCGCGGCGAAGTTTCTGTTTACACCGCTCGCGATGGCGGTGGCGTTTGCGATGCTTGCCAGCTATTTCCTCTCGCGCACGCTGGTGCCCACGATGATGCACTTTCTGCTGCGCAAGGAGCTTGCACTGTACCAGAGCGAGGGAGAAAGCGAGCGCGAAGAGAAGCGCAATTTTGTGTGGCGCTGGCACATGAAGTTTGAGCGTAAGTTCGAGCGGCTGCAGCACTACTACAAGCAACTGCTGGAGTGGTGCCTGGAAAATGCGGCGATTACGCTGGTGCTGTTTGCGCTCTTGCTCGTGGTTTCGCTGCCGCTGACGTTTTTCATTGGTCGCGATTTCTTTCCGTACGTCGACTCCGCGCAGATGCGGCTCGAGGTGGAACCGCCGCAGGGCATGCGCATCGAGGACGCGGAGCAATATTTTTCTGCGATTGATGCGGAGATTCGGCGCGTTCTGCCGGCCGGCCACGTGCAGATGATCATCGACAACATCGGGCTGCCGAACAGCGGCATTAACCTGGCGTTCTCGAGCGCGTCGACGATCTCGAATACCGACGGCGAGATTCTGGTCGCACTGCAGCCGGGCGCGCGCGAAACCGAGGCGGACATGCGGCTGCTGCGTGATGACCTGAAGAAGAAGTTTCCCGACGGCACGTTCTTCTTTGCAGCGGCGAACATTACGAACCAGATTCTGAACTTCGGGCTGCCCGCACCGATCGACCTCCAGGTGGTTGGGCGAGGCAAGAATAACTTCCAGCTGGCGACGCAGCTGCAAAAGGAGATTGCGGATATTCCGGGCGCGGTGGATGTGCATCTGCACCAGGAGGTGGAGTATCCGACGATGCAGGTGAACGTGGATCGCTCCAAGGCGCGGCAGATCGGGCTGACGCAGCAGGATGTGGCGCAGTCCACGTTGATCTCGCTCTCAGGAACGTCGCAGACGGCGCCCAACGAGTGGCTGAACCCGCAGAATGGCGTGAACTACAACGTGGTGGTGCAGACACCGATCTACCGCATCTCGACGCTTGAGGACTTTTCGCGCACGCCGGTGACGAGCCCACAGGGGAATGCGTCGCAGCTTCTCGGCAACCTTGCTTCGTTCCGACGCGATCAATCGCCGATCATCGTGAACCACTACGATATCGAGCCGGTGTATGACATTTACGCGAATGTCGACCAGCGCGATCTCGGCGGTGTGGCGAGCGATATTGAGAAGATCATCAACCGGCATCAGCAGAAGCTCTCGAAGGCGACGCAGCTGGTGCTGCGCGGGCAGGTAGCGACGATGAACGATTCGTTCACGCGCCTTGGAGTCGGGATCATCTTTGCGATTGGTCTGGTGTATCTGCTGATGGCGGTGAACTTCCAAAGCTGGCTCGACCCGCTGATCATCCTGATGGCGATTCCCTGCGCGTTCTGCGGGATTTTGTGGACGCTCTTCCTCACGCAGACGACGTTCAATGTGCCGAGCCTGATGGGCGCGATCATGACGATCGGCGTAGCGACGGCGAACTCGATTTTGATGGTGGTGTTTGCGAACGACGAGCGGCTCGAGGGCAAGGACCAGCGCGAAGCGGCGCTGAACGCCGGACACACTCGCCTGCGGCCGGTGCTGATGACAGCGCTCGCGATGATCATCGGCATGTTCCCGATGGCGCTGGCGCTGGGCCAGGGCGGCGAACAGAATGCGCCGCTGGGACGCGCGGTGATCGGCGGGCTGATCTTTGCGACGGTGGGCACGCTGTTTCTTGTGCCGACCATTTACTCGCTGCTCAAGAAGCACCCTCCGATCGATTACACGAAGGAGATCGAGGAGGAATACCACCAGGGCGAGGAGCCGAAGAAGAACGCATCCCACGGCAGTACACAGGAGCAGCCCGCGTAAATGGCCGACGAGATGGACGACCCGAAGAACCGAGACGAGCGGCGGCTGCCCTGGCCCGAAGAGAGCGACCCTTCGCGGATTGGCGAGCGTTTTGAGCATGGGCCGACGCCGGAGCAGCGCGGGCTCGGCCAGAGCTTTGAACGCAGCAGTGAGGCGGACCAGCGCGAATTAGGGCGCGAGTTCGAGGATCCGGCATACGCTGAGCGTCAGCAGCTGGCGCGATCGTTCGCTGATCCGAATGCGCTGGATGATGCGCGGCTGGGCAAGAGCTTTGAGGAGACGAACTCAAGCCGGAAGAAAAAGAAGCCGCACGTGGGAGAGCGCGTGCACAAGCCTGCAAACCGGCGCAAGCTGTGGATTTTTCTGATCGCATTTGCTGTGCTGTTTCTCGTCGTGCTGCTGGTGGGATGGCTGCCGCGGCACAATCGCGATAAGGAGATCGACCGGCGCGCAAAAGAGCAGCAGAACGCCAAACCGATCGTCGATGTTGCGCGGGTGACGGCGGCGAAGAACCAGGAGGGCCTGGTGATTCCCGGGACGACCATACCGCTCACCGAGGCGTATGTGTATGCGCGCGCGAACGGCTATTTGAAGACACGGCTCGCCGACATTGGCGACCATGTGCGCAAAGGGCAATTGCTCGCCGTCATCGATGCGCCGGATCTGGATCAGCAGGTCGCGCAAGCCAGACAACAGCTGATGCAGGCGGAGCGGCAGCTTGATCAGCAGCGGTCGCAGCTTGCGCTGGCGACAGTGACGGTACAGCGCTATCGCGTGCTGGTGGCGAAGGGTGTGTTCTCGCGCCAGGATGGAGATACGCAGGAGGCGAACTACGCGTCGCAGGTTGCGAATGTGCAGGCCGCGCAGCGCAATGTGGATGCGTATCGCGCGAATCTTGATCGTATGATCGCGCTCCAGAGCTACGAGTATGTGCGGGCGCCGTTCGCGGGTGTGGTCACGCAACGGAATGTCGATGTGGGTGCGCTGATCAGTGCGTCCGGCAACACCTCAGGGGCCGAGAGCGCGCCCGCGCCTGAGGGTCAGACGTCAACCTCGGGAGGATCGACGCAGGCAGGACAGGTGAATACCGGCGGCAGCTCGGGCGCGACGAGCACGGCGGCGACGCCAACGCAGTCGCCGGGACAGGGCGGGCCCCTGTTCGGGATTGCACAGACGCAACGGCTGCGAATCTATGTCTCGGTGCCGGAGGGCTACGTGCCGTCGATTCACGCGGGCGGACATGCGGAGGTAGCGTTTCAGGAGTATCCGGGACAGACCTTCGCGGGCGACATCACGCGCACAGCAGACTCGGTCGATCCGAACACACGCACGATGCTGACTGAGGTCCAGGTAGACAATCAGCACGGCAAGCTGGTGCCGGGGATGTACTCGGTGGTGACGTTCCCACCGACGGCTGGCATCGAAGGGCCACTGCTGGTGACGGGCGATGCCGTGGTGATTCGTCATGATCAATCGATGGTCGCGACGGTGGCGAACGGAAAGATTCATCTGGTCCCGGTGACGATCGGGCGTGACTTCGGCGGCGTGGTTGAGATCCTCACCGGCGTGAAGCAGGGGGATGTTGTGGTGACGAATGTCACCGATGACGTGGTGGAGGGCGCGCAGGTACAGCTGAACTTCATCAAGACGACGGAGCAGCAGCCGCAACAGCCGACACCGCAGAATGTGCCTCCGGGCGGAAACACGCGTTACAGCAACGAAGGCATCACGAACCAGAACATGCAGGGAAAAGAGGCGCAGCAAAATCAGAAGGGGCAAGGACAGGGCCAGAAGGCCAATCAGAACCAGCAGAATCGCAGCCAAAGCGAGAGCAAGCCGTGAGATGCCGGGTGGCTGGTTTGGGAAGCGTCTGCGGACGTGCAGGCAACGCAATTGCGCGTTGCGGAGCAACGATTGTTGTGTGCGCCGCGCTGGCTGCTCGAGCGCAAACTCCTTCGCCTGTGCCGCAGAACCCGCCGACGACTTCAACGACGCCCACACCTTCGCCTGCCGCGCCGCCTACGACGACGCCACTGCCGCAACAGCAGCAGAGCGTGCCAACACCGCAGCAGCCGGCAGAGCAGCCGTCGCCCACACCAGCGTTGCCGCCGAACCTCAATATGCCTGCGTTGAGCCCGGCGCCGACCGAGCGCAGCGTTCCGGCAGGACCGAATCCGCAGGCCGCGCCCAACGCGCAGATGCAGCCACCGCCGGCTACGCCGCTGACGCAGCATGTGGACACGCCGGAGGCGCCCGCGCCGCAGATTACAGCTGCAGCCAACAGCACCGTGCGTCCGGAACGCGAAGAGGTGCACGGATTGACTCCGAACTTTCTCGGCTTCCTTGGACCTTACCGCAGACCGGTGGTGCCGCCGCTGTTTGATGGAAGCCAGGCGCGGCTGCAGTCGCTGATTCGTGATGGGAAGCTTTACCTCACACTGCAGGATGCAATCGCGCTTGCGCTCGAGAACAACCTCGATGTGGAAACGGAGCGCTTCAATCTGGTGGCCGCGCGCACGGATGAGGTGCGCGCGAAGGGCGGCGGCAATCTGCGCGGTATCGACTACACCGTTGCTGAGCCGCCGAATGGTGTGGGCGGACCAGGGTCACCGCTGCTGGCTGCAGAGACGACGAACACAAATCCGACGGCGCCGACGGTCACTGACCTGACGAGCCTGAACTCAACGACGCAGACTACGCTCTCGTTCTCTCAGCTGAGCACGGGATTTCAGTACGCGCCGGGGCCGAACATCCCGCTGTTTGATCCGCAGTTGGTCGGTGTGGCGGGTTGGCTGCGGCGCTCGGATACGGTGAACCTCACGAACCTCTCCGGCACGGATACGGGCACTACCGGCAACGGACAGTCCACCCCGCCGCTGGACTTCACAGCGTTTGACGCGGCGTACATCGAGGGCTTTTCAACCGGCGCGCAGTTGGAGGCGATCGTCAACAACGACTCCGAGGTGCTCTACGGATCGGCGTCGAAGTTCGATCCGTTCTACTCGCCGAGCACGTCGATAACGCTGACACAGCCTCTGTTGCGCGGACGCGGACGCGATGTGAATCTGCGATTCCTGCGGATTGCACGCACGGACCAGAAGATCTCGCGTCTGCTGTTTGAGCAGCAGGTGCTGGATACGCTCTATGGCGTGTCGCGGCTGTACTTCGATCTGGTGTCGCTGGGCGAGAAC
>DASYBN010000170.1:0-6938 GCA_036500785.1 Acidobacteriaceae bacterium | reverse complement strand
CTGAGCGCAGTCGAACGACTGAATTGCCTTCCTCTCCCCCGCCACAAAGCCCCACCCCCAAAACACCTCAAAAGATTTCCTTTGCAGCTTTCGAATCTTTCGACTACGCTTCGGCGTTCCCCAAAACTCATCTCCGGAGATCTCGAAACATGAACCTTCGTACGGCCCTGCCTGTCGTCCTGGCCCTCTCTGCCCTCTCGCTCCCCGCGCTCGCCGAACACCCGCTGAGCCCCGCTCCCAGCACCTGGAAGCTGAACATCGCGGCCTCAGACTTCGGCGGCGGACCGAAACCCGCCTCCGTCACCACCACGCTCTTCGCCAACACCGACAACAACCTCCGCTGGCGGCACTCCGAGACGAACAGCCAAGGCACCACCACCGGCTCGTGGACCGGCGCCCGCGATGGCAAGCTTCGTCCGGTCAGCGGCATCAAGGGCGAAAAGTTCTCCATGCAACACGACGGCACCTTCCACATCGACGAGGCCGACGGCACAACCGTCGACGGCACCATCATCGGCGCAGACGACGGCAAAACCTACACCGAAACCGCGACCATCAAAACCAAAGACGGTCAGGAACACCACGAGAAACTGGTCTTCGATCGCGTCAAGTAGCGCTATCGGCTCGCCAGTCCGGAATAATTGGCGTCTTTCCACAAAGCACGATCGGGCCCGCTTGTAACCACTTTCACTTTCATCGAGGATCCATGCCCAAATTCATCATCGAACGTGACGTGCCAGGTATCGGCAGCTGGCCGCAGAACAAACTTGACGAGATCGTCGACAAATCCCGCGCCGCCGTGAAGTCAACCAACGGCACCGTCCAGTGGGTTGAGAGCTTTCTCACCGCCGACAAGGTCTTCTCCTTCTACATCGCTCCCGACCAGGCCACCATGCAGGACTTTCTGAAACAAAGTCCGCTGCCCCCCGGTCCGGTCCATCGCATCGTCAACCGCGCCGACCCCGCATACGGCGAATAATAACCACCCGCGCCCATCCACATTCCATCGGGATCCCCAGCGAGCGTTCTATGCTCGCTGGGGCGAACGCGGAGGGTGGGAACGAGGACGCAAGTACCACCTCCTCCGCTCGTCGGGGCATGGCTCGCCAGCCTAGCACAGCGGCCGCCGCAGACCTTTACGCCGCACCCACCCTCGCCAAGCACATTTCCCCGAATACCGCACAAGTTCGCGCGATCTCCACAGAAATATGCGGTTTCCACATTTATTATTCCCGGAACTAATGAATGTTCCACGTGGAACACTCTCAGCGGTCGCCGTCCTCTCGAACGAAGTCGCCTCAGAGGGCCGCGCCGCCGCGGAAAATCGTTCTTCTTCCGGGGCAGCTGCTTTTTATTCGAGACAGACGATCATCCCATATCGCTCGGAACTTTGGAAAAGTTCCACGATGATCAGGCAGCTGCGCGTAAGAGCTCTGTGTAGGTTCCGAAGATCATTCTCCAGGTCTAGTTCTACCCGAGGCGAGCATCGCCACATCACAGCTTTCAATTTGAGTTCGGATAGTACGCAAACCGGACTACGCGGTTCTTCGCGTGGCACTCTTCGGTGTCCTCAAGGCAAGCCGGATAGAGCTCGCCCCAGGGCACTGCAAGGAGGATCCGATCGCGCGCGATGCCCTTGCGGATCAGAGCTTCTCTGACCCAATCCGCTCGAAATCCGGACAGCCGAAGGTTGTAGGCAGTGGTGCCCGTCGCGGAGGCGTAGCCTTCGATGAAGAACCGAACATCCGGATGATCCTTCAACCACTGAACATCGGCATCCAGCGCGTTCTCATCCAAAGCGCGGTCGAAGTTGTCATGAGCAAACGTGATCTCATGCACGCCTTGGTTGAAAGCCTGTTCCTCGGGACCAAAGAAAGCCACGTTTGGTCTTGCCCAGTAAGCCACCCAAAAGTTATCGTCACCGGATGCTCCTGAAACAGCCTTTGCAAACAGGGGCGTACTGGTCAGAAAGAGCACGGCGGCCAAAGCGGGAACGAGTTTGCATTTCATTGGGCTAACCTCAAGTGACACATCTGGCTGACATCTTCGAGGCGTTCTTGTCTCTCCGAAACTGTCACTTTGGACAGAGCCGGGCGGCGCGCACGTATAACACGATCACTTGAGGCTTCACCCCTCAACTCTGCGTGCGTTCGAGAGGCATACAATTGCGCGCACCTATAATGCTGCTTCCCACGGACCACCGGGCCAGGTCGTCACCAAAATTCAAACCACCTGAGATTCCCATGCATAAGTACATGGTCGAGCGCATCATTCCGAAGGTTGGTGTCCTACCCGTCAATAAAATTCACGATCTCGGCAATCTTGCACGCACCGCGCTCAAATCATTCGGCGGCCGCGTGCAGTGGATGGAGTCCTTCGTCACCGAGGACAAGATCTACTCCATCATCACCGCGCCCGACGAGGCCACGGTGCGCGAGTACTCACGACTCACCAACCTGCCCGCCGACAGCATCCGCGTCATCAAACTCGTCGCCGACATCACAACCGGCGAATAGCGCAGCGCGTATCAGCCGGGAGCGGCAACAAATCAAACCGGAGCAATCCATGAAACGTCGCAACTTCCTGAAGTCCGCCGCGTCCGCACTTCCACTCGCGCTCGCCGAGCCGTTCGCCTCGGCGCTCCAGCCACAAACAGCGCCCGCAGGAGAAAGCCACCTCGTCCGCGCACACTTTGTCGCCGCGAATCAAGACAGATTCGGCGAGAGCCACGGGCCGGCCTACGGAGAAATTCTGTTCAAGACTTCGACCGCCGAAACTCCGAGTGTCTTCGCCATCGAACACACCAAGATTATGCCCGGCTGGGGGCCGGCACTCCACCTGCACGTCGCACAGGAAGAATGGTTCTATGTTCTCGAGGGCGAGGTTCTTGCCCAGGTCGGCGACCAACGAGTCACCCTCAAAGCCGGCGATTCCATACTGGGTCCGCGCAACGTCCCGCACGCGTTCATCGCGGTCGGTCCCAATCCCGCTCACATGCTCATCACCTTCAGCCCGGCCGGCCAGATGGAGCAATTCTTCCGCGACACCGCTGCCGTTGGCCTGGAGCACATGTCTTCCATGTCCGAGCGATATGGCATCAAGGTCGTGGGCGCGCCGCTCTCGCAATCCTGATTACCAATCGTAAGGTGAAGCCATGCTCTCCCACCTCCCCAACGCGATTCCTGAGATTCCAGTCCGCGATGTCGCGAAGGCAGTCGAGTATTACGTCGCAGCGCTCGGCTTCGGTCTCGACTGGCACAGTGAAACCGATGGCATCGCGGGAATTTCGCAGGGAGACTGCCGCATGTTTCTCGCCAGCAGTTCATTCCGCGAACGCCGCGGTAACAACGCGCCCGCTGTCGTTTGGCTGAATTTGGAAAGCAGGCAGCAGGTCGACGAGCTCTGCAATATGTGGCGCGACGCCGGTGCGAAGATTCTCACTGAACCTGAGGACAAGCCGTGGAACCTGCACGAGTTCACCGCCGCTGACGTTGACGGCAATCAGCTCCGCGTCTTCTATGACTTCACTTGGGAGATTCGGTCGCGCAGTTCCTGAATGCGTCGCGCCCTGAATGCGCCGGCGATTCAGCTCTTCACCTTGAACGTCTTGGTCACGACGCTGCTATTTCTGTCACCAGCGACGGCAGCAATCGCACGCACCTTCGTCTTTGCCGTCACGGTGAACGGCGCAAGATAGAGTGGGGACGCGCTCGTCGGCTTGGAACCGTCAGTGGTGTAGTGAATCAGCGCGTCGGCATCCTTGTCCGCGATCGCCACCTGCACGCTTGCACGGAAACTCCCGCCATTCGGCGTCAAGGCTGGCTTGAGCGTCGTCGCTATCGCCGGTCCGGACGGCGCGGTGTTGTCGCTATCCGTTGGGAAAACGCTGCTGGGCTGCGCGGCTACCTGCATCTGCTGCGCTGTCCCCTGCATCTGCTCCGTCGCTTGCGCAGCCAATTCCATCCCGATATTCGTTGGCTGTCCTGACATAGCATTCGCGAAATCCATCGGGTCGGTGGTGGGATCAACCGGAACGCCGGTGGACGGATCCACAAACTGAGCGCTGGCCACTCTGCTGCCCACCAGCATCACCGCCACGGCAACCAGTCCGATGATCTTCCGCATATTCTGCGCCTCCAGACCGCACACTCCAGCGAACACGAACGCGAGCAAGAGGTTGCTCTCCTGGTTACGAAGGTGTTTTTCCCACCCTCGGCTCGCCATTGCGTAGCGAAGCGGCGGGGTCACCTTCTGCCCGCTGTGGGCTCTGGCCGGCGCTCCACCCGGTGCTGCCGCGAACGGCGCAAGCTCCACACGGTGAGCGCAAGATCCGCCAGAACCACGATGGCCCACGCCACCATCGCCGGCACCAGGGCCGCGCTTCCGTGCAGCTTACCGACCAGCACAATCCCTAACCAAAGCAACGGAACCAGCATCACCGCCGCCACGAGCGCCCTGAGAGAATGAACCGGCATAACTTCACCTCGTATCTAATCAGACGGCGTCCGGCGCACTCACGCATGTGCTTCCGCTCCTTTGTCGGCGGGAGTAAGTCTGGCGCTCGGCAGATTTTGCAAGCTGGAACGGAATCGGGCCCGGCGGACGACGGGTGAAGTGCGCCGGAGGTTTTGCTTGTTGCGAGAGGTATGCTTTTCATGAGGCAAAGGTGAACCTGATGTACACGGACGGCTCCGTTTCGAGCGAAGAGATAGACGAGCTCGTAGAGCGCTTCTACGCCAAGGTGCGGCTGGACCAGGAGATCGGCCCGATCTTCAACGCGGCTGTCGACGACTGGCCCGAACACCTGGCCGTGCTCAAGGACTTCTGGTCCACGGTGCTGCTGACGGAGCGGCGTTACAAGGGTGACCCACTGGCAAAGCATCTGGAGCTTTCGCTCGATGCTGCACACTTTGCGCGGTGGCTTGCTTTGTTTGCGGAGACCGCGCGAGAGGTGATGCCGCCTCGCAATGCAGATCTGGTCATCGCGAAATCACAGCGAATTGCGGAGACGTTTCAGTCGGCTATCGCGCAGAAGCGCGGCGAGACGACGGCGATGCCGATCTTTCGCGCACCCGTCACGAAGCCTTAGCTGATCGTGCGTTCGGCCGTGAGGATGCGCAGGTCGCGCACGTTGTTTCCTGTGGGGCCGGTTTCGATCGAATCGCCGATTGCGGCAAAGAACGGGTGTGCGTTGAAGGACGCGAGCGCGCGGGCGGATTCGAGGCCGGCGTCGTTTGCGCGCTCTAGTGTGGTGCGGTCTGCCAGCGCGCCCGCGGCGGGACTGTTGCCGTCGACGCCGTCGGTTCCCGTGCTTAATACAGTGATATCGATCGGCAATGCGTCGAGCTTTGTCGCGCAGTAGAGCGCAAACTGCTGGTTGCGCCCTCCGGTGCCGGGGTGCGAACCAACATGGACGAGCACCTCGCCAGCGGAGAGAAGACAGACGCGCGGATGCTGTTCAGCGAGAGCCGAGATGCGTTCGAGGAGATAGTCGGCGGCGGCTTGATACTCCCACTCGTCGCAGGTGTTGTCGATGAATACTTCAAAGCCTCGCTGCTCGCAGGCGCGCCACGCGGCTGCTAGCATCACGTCGCTCGATAGAAGGACGCGGGATTGTGCATGTCGAAAGCATTTTGCGTCAGGTTTCGGGGTTTCGGAAAGTGCAGGGCTTTCGAGCAGTATCCGTACGCGCTCCGGCAGCTTGTTTGCGAGCTCTGGACGGCGCAGGAGAGCCCAGCACTGTTCGCGGGTGGATGAGTCGGGCAGCGACGGCCCGGAGCCGATCACGTCCGACATGCCCGGAGGAACATCGGAGATGAGCAGCGTGCACTTGGTCGCTTCGGTTGCAAGCTCAGCCAGTCGGCCTCCCTTCACCGCGGAGAGGTGCTTGCGAAGCGTGTTCATCTCGGCGATCGACAGGCCGGAGTGCACGAGCGTGCGATAGAACTCGGCAAGATCGTCGAGCGTGAGCATGGGATCGAGCGGCAGCTCAACCATCGATGATGCGCCGCCGCTGATGAGGAAGATCACCAGGTCGTCTGCGCCGGTTCCCTTGAGCTTCTTGATGATTTGCCGTGCGGCTTCGAACGACGCTGCATTGGGGGCCGGATGACCGCCGTAGAGATGTTCGACCGGACAACTTACAGAGCGCATTTCGCCCGGCCCGACGACGATCGCTTCGACGGCTTGCGTGGCGCGGGTTAGCTTATCGAGCACGACCTCGGCGCTGGGCACGGCAGCCTTGCCGATCGCGATGACCAGCACAAGGCGGAAATCGCTCAGGCTATATTGCAGGTCGGCTGCGTGCAGGAGACCGTGTTCACAGCGGATTGCGTTTGTGAAGATTGCACGCACGTCGATTGCTTCGAGCGTCTCGCGAAAGATGGCCCGCAACATCTCGCGGCGCGTTGCGTGGATGTCTTGCGCCGACGATCTGCTCAGCTCTTCCATCCCATGCCTGTGAGGACGCCGCGCATGTATGCCATGCTCTCGATGACGCCGGGCATGGGATCGTCGGCGTGAATCTCATACTCGAGATCGACGTAGCCGGGATAGTGTTGTCGCGCGAGCTCGACGAAGATTTCGCGCACGGGCATCACGCCGCGTCCGACGGCGACCTGCGACTCCTTCACGTTGGGCTGCGCGAGATCCTTCATGTGGACGTCGTGCAGGCGCGGCCCGGCTGCGCGGATTGCCTCCACGGGGTCGACGCCGGCGCGCATCGTGTGGCCGAGATCGATGCAGCATCCCATGCGCACATCCATTCCGTGCACGGCGCTCAGCACATCGAGCGGAGACTTCCAGATCTTGTCCTCGGGACCGTGATTGTGGATGCCTATTGCGATGTCGTACTCCTTCACGAAGCGCTCGAGGCGCGGGAGCACCTCGGGTGCGGGATCGCCGGCGACGATGACTTTGACACCAGCGCGGTGGGCATA
>DASYBN010000169.1:0-7363 GCA_036500785.1 Acidobacteriaceae bacterium | reverse complement strand
CAGTGGCGCCAGTGGGACTTTCTTGCCAACAACATATCCGAACGCAGTGAGGTCGGCGGAGACGCGGCCTGAGTACAGTTGAAACCACGTGCGGCCTGGCCCAAGCAGATTGTCGACCACGTAATAGTCCATCACGGGCAGGTCGAGCGTAACGTGCACATCGCGATTGGACATGTTCACGATGACCAGCACCTCAGAGTCCTGCGACTTACGCAGAAAACTAAGAACACTGTCCGGCTCGCTGTTATTCACCCACACGACGCTGCCCGAATAAATGGCCGGCTCCGTCCTGAGCGCGAACAGGTGCTTGTACACAGAGTAGATCGCACCGGGCGAGTCCTTATCGGCTTTATCGTCTAACTTCGGCCATCGAATCGGCGCAACCCGGCGCCAGGAGATGGGGCTTGGGTCATTGACCTCCTGACCGTTATAGATGAAAGGAATGCCATCGAGTGTGAAGTTAAGCACCGATGCAGCCAGTGCTCCGCGTTCCCCAAACTGCAGTACTGCGCGCGGCCAGTCGTGATTGTCGCTGTAGTGCAGCAGACGAGCCCCGCGCGGCATGGTGGCACGCGTGTGCTCCCAGTTCTCACGCAACTTGCTTGCAGGCGCACCGTCGCGAAGAACCGAACGCAACGTGAGGTAGTACTGGAAGTTGTAATTAATATCGAAGGCCTTCAACTGATCGTCGGGCCGGTCCGACTCGGAAAGCAGAATGACATCCGGTTTCACCTGATCGAGTGCTTTACGCGCATCGTTCCAGAAGCTCACGGGCACACCCGCGCCTACGTCGCACCGGAATCCATCGACATCGAAATCACGCACCCAGTGAACAAGGCTGGCGATGAGGTACTTCCGGACCTGCGGCTTCTGAAAGTCGGGCAGTGGCTGCGGCCAGAAGCCACGCACAATCTCGCCCTTCGCATTCTTCACGAAGAATGACGGATCCTGTTGCATCATCACCATGTCCGGCGCCGTGTGGTAATACACGATGTCGAGCATGACCTTCAGGTGCAGCTTGTGCGCGGCGTCAACGAAGTCGTGCAGGTCCTGCGGAGTGCCGGCTTCGGGGTCGATCGCGTTATAGTCTGCGATGCTGTAGGGCGAGGCGTTCGGGCCGGAAGCGCGCTTGGCGATCGGCCCAAGGTAGACGATCGTCGCGCCGAGGTCGGCAACCTGCTGCAGACGAGGGATCGCGCCGCGCAGGTTCCCTTCCTTGCTGAAGACGTTTAGCCACACCTCGTAGATGCTCGCCTTCGCCAGCCACGGCGGCGTAGGTCGCGCATCCATGTTGCCGAATGAAAGCCCCTGAGCGGGCAGTTGCAAGCATGGGATCGAAAGCGCCACCAATCCTAAAAAAAGAATTGGCCGTGAAAGGAACCACGGCCATTCGGAGGCTAGACGTACTCTGTGTTTCATGACCATCCTTCGCCGCGTTCCCAGCGAAACCTACGGTTAGCGGTTCGCACGAGACACAACAGCAACTGCGAATGGAGCGAGCGTGATTTGAGTGCCCGCGACCGAGCTGCGCCGCGGCGGATTCTCTCCGGACTCCTGATCCACGACTTCGCTGCTCAGTCCCTTGCCCGCTTCACCGGAAAACGATCCCGCGAGATCGATCTGGATCGGATGATCCGTGGTGTTCACCAGCAGAACCTTCCGGCCGGACTTTGTGATGGCGGCCTGCGCTTCGACATCCGGCGTAGACGAGGTAGTCGCCGTCAGCTTGTCTCCCGGAGCGAAGTTGCTGTTGATCAGGCTCAGCACCCAATAGTGCGAGTTCGGCTTGGCGGTGTCCTTGTCGAACATGGAGATCGATGGGCACTGCGTGGGATAGCCCAGCATCTGCGACATGCTCAACACGGGCATCTTCACTCTTTCAGCGACGATGAACAGTGCCGCCCAGTTTGCGCCGATCGCATTCCAGTAAAGCGGGTTGTAGGCCTGGTACGGTTCGTTCGCGCGGCAAGCCTCTTCGGTCGTCTTTACGTCGTTGAAGGTGCCGAGCTCGTCGACGATCACCTTGGTGTTGGGCGAGAGCTCATCGCGGATCTTCATCACCTCCTGAATACGACGTCTCATGTCGCGCACGGAAGCGCCGTCCGAATCGCTCTTCGGCAGGTCTGTAAAGTACTTCGCGTGCCAGGTGGAAGGGTCGTTCGGTGCATTCACGTAGTTATGAAAGGTGAACCACTTCACCGGCAGCGAGCCCGGCTTGTGGTTCTTCGGATTCAGGAAGTAGTGCGCCCAGGAGATCTCCGCGCCCGATACTTCCGGTCCATAAAATTCAACGTGTGGGTCGATCTTATGAATGGCCTCGGTGACGGCGTCGTAGATGCGCGTGTACTGCTCCACGGTAATCTTGTTCTCGAAGTCCGGTTCATTCAGCACGTCCCAGTAGTCGATCTTGTAGTGGTGGCCGGATTTGTGAAACTTGCCGGCCTCATCCGTGAATCCGCCCTTGGTGTACCACTGATAGATTCGCGCCTGGTACTCGGCAATCTGCTTTCCGCTCGGATCCTTCAGCAGATCGCCACGCGTGTCATCGGTGTACGGGTAGAACGAGGCGTGCGGATCGTCCGGCACATTCTTCGGCGGAACGTTGAACATCCAGCGCGGGATCGTCGTGACGTTCATGTGGTGCTTGCCGATCGTGTGCGCGTAGTAGTCAGCGACGAGCGGATCGGCATACTGAAAGTCCCAATAGGTTTCAGTGGCTGTCGGCTCCTTGATTTCGAGCACGGCCTGACGCGTCACGGAATACCAGAACTGCAGGCGGCTGTCATCTGTGTGCAGATTGCCGAACGCGTTGAACAGCGCGTCGTGAATCGGGCTATCGCGCAGCGTGTACGCGTGTGCCAGAATCTGCGTTGTCGGAATGGTGTCCGAGACCGCCGTTACATTGCTCCACTGCGTGGAAATGGAAGCCGTGCTGGGCGCGGGCGCCTGCGACGCTGCAAACGGAGCGAGGGCGAGTGTCGCGGCTACTGCAAGGGCAAGATTTGCACCTGAACGCATCGTTCTTTCCTGACTGCTTGAAGTGGCTTGAGTAACAGAAGTGTCAGAGCATGTGACCTGCGGGTCTTCATTGCTCTGCCGGACGAGGTGTCATTTCTGGTTCGGGAAGATGACGCCCTTCTTGAGCAGCAGACAGCCATACGGGCGAAGCTCACTGGTGTAGATCACGGCGAAGGCCTTCTTTGCGTGTTCGTAGAAGTCCTCTCGCTTGATCCCGACCAGCTTTACCTCGCGCCCTTCCGCACGATTGATGATCTTCTGGCACTCCTGCTGCACTTCGGGAATCTCATCAGGCGCGTGCACTTGCATCATGCGCAGCGCGGGGGCCTCGACAAACGTGTCCAGCGGCATCAACTGCAGGCAAGCTTCCAGGACCGTGGGCAGGTCCGTGCCGTCGAACCGGACAAGCCTCTGCGCGACCGATACCGCGGGAAAGTTGCAGTCGACAACGGCCACGTCATCGCCATGTCCCATGGATGCAAGAATGTGCAGCAGCTCCGGTGTATGCAGAATGTTCAGATTTTTAAGCATGTGTTCGCTTTCTAGTATCGATCTCAGCGTGCAAATTGAATGGTTTCAAATCTGGCGTAGAATGTAGCCGCACCCGATTACGGTTGTCAACATACTTTCTAACAGAACTCGTGTGGGGCCAGCGATAAACGTCCGTGTTCGGAGTCGCTCGCTTCGCATTCGTGGGAGGCCTCGATGAAAAAGTTGGTTGCGGCGCTTGTGCTGCTTGCCGTCTCCGGTGCTGTCCCTGGCAGGGCGCTCGCGCAAACCGCGGCAAGCTTGCACTGGTCCTTCTCCAGGGGAGAGGGCGCAACACCCGTCGACAGCGTACGAGGCGCAAAGGCGAGTCTGGCCGGCGAGTTCGCTTACGTTCCGGGTGTGAGCGGCGATGCGCTGCGCCTGGATGGCTACACCACCAGCATGACCGTGCCCGCCGGCGAGCTCCCCGCCATGTCGCAGGGATTTACGGTTGGGGCGTGGGTTGCCCTCAACACCTACCCATGGAATTGGGCGCCCATCTTCGACCAGCAATCGCAGCGCCAGGCAGGGTTTTACTTTGGAATCGACCCATTCGGCCACGTTGGACTGCAAGCTTCCATCAACGGACAGTGGCGCTCCGCGATCAGCACGGGGACGCTTCCGCTGAAGCGCTGGATTCATCTCGCAGGCACTTACCGTACCAGCGGCGGTCATGGCTTTCTCGCCATCTACATGAACGGCTCAAAAGTTGCAGAGCTACCCGTCGAAGGCGAACTCTCTCCGTCAAACGTGGACCTGCTCATCGGACGCGTGCGGCAGGCCACACTTCCTTTCCCTGAAGCGGAGGTCAAGCCGCCGCACCCGGTGTGGTACTCGCTCGACGGACTGCTGGATGAACTGACGATCTTCGGAAGCGGCCGCACGGATACCGAAGTCGCGCAGGACGCCTCGGCTCTCAAGACTCCCGCAGGGGACGTTCTGCCGTGGCAGAAGATGCCCTCCGGGCCTTCGGGCGAAGGCAGGTTTGGCGCGTACTACGCCACACTGAAGTACGAAGAGCCGTGGGATCGCCTGCGGCAGATCGGCCCCGATGGAGATGTAGTGGTTCGCTTCGATGAGTCTCCGTCGCGCCTCGTCTTCTGGCAGGGGCTCAACTACATCCCGGCGTGGGTGACCGGAGACGATAAGTGGTACACCGACGAGTTTCTTGAGGTGTGGGACCACGGGTGCCCCGACAACGGTGATTGCGAGCCAATGTCCGACAAACTCGGTCGCTTCACGCACGTGGAGATTCTGGAAAGCAATGATGTCCGCGCCGTCGTCCATTGGCGGTACGCGCTGGTGGAAGCGGTTGGATATAAGCCGGCGTGGCACGATCCGCTTACCGGCCGGAGCGACTGGGCCGACGAGTATTGGACCGTGTACCCGGATGGCGTCGCGATCCGCAAGCAGGTGCTTCATAGCGCGAACATCCACGGCATCCACGAGTGGCAGGAGACCATCGTTCTGCATCAGCCTGGAAGCACCCCCGAGGACGACATCAACCCGGACGCCATTACGCTCGCTAACATGCAGGGCGAGACAAAGACATTTACGTGGCGCGCGAACACGCCGGGCGCCTTTGCAAATCCACTCGGCCCGCTGGACCTGAGCACACCACCTGGCGCGAACATCCAGAGAGTGAACCTCAAATCAAACTGGAAGCCCTTTCAAATCGTTCCGCCAGAGGGCGTCAGCTCCGATTTTTACAACAACGAGAAGAGTTACTTCCGGTTCGAATGCTGGAATCATTGGCCCGTGGCGCAGATCGAATCCAGTGATCGGCCATGCGTGACAGACGACAGGCCATCACATTCTTCGCTCTCGCACCTTTTCTGGAAGACCTACTCCGAAGGCGAAGGCACCGCCACGAAAATCCTGATGGACGGCCTGACCACGCAATCCATCACAAATCTGCTTCCGCTTGCGAAGTCGTGGCTCTCGCCGCCTCCGCTTCAAGTCAACGGTTCTGCCAACGCAGAGTACGATCCCGCGCAGCGCGCGTACGTGCTCTCGGCTGCGAGTGCCAACGGTATGCCGTTGCGCTTACACATCGATGCGAGTCCAGCCTCGCCTCTGTTTCACGCCGCCATCCTGATCCGCAACTGGCCCGGCCGGTTCCCGGAGATGTTGGTCGAAGGGAAAGCCGTCCAGTGGGACAAGCAGCATCGCGCAGCCGTGATCCATAGGCTCGATGGCGCCGACCTGCTCGTGTGGATCGAACAGCAGTCGACCAAACCGATCGATTTCACTCTCAATCCCGGCAAAGGAAAGCCGCCCCGGCAGCGCTAGCTTTGCGAACGGCCTGTGGGCTTCCTGGGTGCGGGACCCATCGAGTCACGAATGCGAAGCTCCGTCTTGAGCACGATCTTGCGCGGGGCGCCGCTCCGGTTCTCCAGCCGCTCCAAAACCAGATTCGCCGCTTCGGCACCTAACTGATATGGAGATTGGTAGACCGAAGTGATCTGCGGCGTTGTGATTTCAGTCAGATCCAGGCCATCGAAACCGACCAGCGAGATATCACGCGGGCAATGCAGGTTTGCCTCATGAATCGCCATCAGCGCCCCAAGCGCAATCAGATCATTGAACGCCATAATGGCCGTGGGACGAGGAACCATCCGGAAAAGAATCTTTGCCTTCGAGTAGCCGCCAGCGCGATCGAAGCTTGTCTCCTGGATGTATCCGGCGGGCAGCTGGATATTGGCCGTCTTCAGCGCACGTTTGAAGCCTTTCAATCGATCCTGCGAATTGGTCAGATGAAGTGGGCCAGTGATCGCCGCAATGTTGCGGTGACCGAGGCCGATCAGGTGCGTCACCGCATTGGCGGCACCGGCGACGCTGTTCACCGTCACGCTGTCGCCCCCCCAATTTCGTGGCAGACGATCGAGGCACACGACCGCAGAGCCAGCCTTCCGGTAAGGCTCGGCCTGCACCGTAAGGTCGCTCGAGTCGGAAGGAATGACGATGAGACCCGAAGGCAAATAGGTCTGCAATGCGCTCAGGTGGGCCACTTCCTTCTCATGATCGTTATCGGTGTTGCAAAGGACAAGCCGAAAGCCGTTTGCGAACGCGACATCTTCCGCCCCGCGCACCACACCCGGAAAGAACGGGTTCAGGATGTCGGGGATGATCATCGCCATGATGTTGGTCTTTTCACGCCGCAGGCCGCGGGCAAGCTGATTCGGTTGATATCCGGTAACATTGACCGCGTCCATGACGCGCTTGCGCAGAGGCTCGCGCACCCGCACCGTTCCGTTCAACACATGCGAAACAGTCCCCAGCGATACACCGGCGAGCTGGGCGATCTGCTTCATATTTGCCATCGTTCGACCTTTCTCCCGGCATGCAATGCCCACGCGAAGAACGCGCTCCTGAGCACAAGCGTGCCGCCCAACCTGAATCCCAATCGAATCTGTTGCAGTTCGCTTCCGTGAAGGATATCAAACGCACGTTGTGCGGTTGATTCGCTCCTTCTGATCGTCAGTACAGAAGACTTCCTAATTACCTTGACAGCCTTTTGGACACCTAAGTAGACTTCCCTGCGTTGAGGAATTGAAAGCTTTCATGCATTGGACTATCAGCTGATTGCGGACACTTCAAGAGCCGCTGAACTCAGCGGATTCACCGCGAATCTTTGTAAGGAGCAGCACATCTCGAGGCCCGTCAAACTCGAAGCTTCCGTCGCATGCGCCCACCTTACCCGGTTGGAGACCGACCTGCGCGAGTTGAAGGATGCCGGAATCGACCTGCTGCACATCGACATCATGGACGGACGCTTCGTCAATAACTTCTGTCTCGATTTCTCAATGATGGAGGC
>DASYBN010000168.1:0-5652 GCA_036500785.1 Acidobacteriaceae bacterium | reverse complement strand
CTTCTGCACGATTCCGCGGCTTATCCAGAGACCAAGTCCCGTTCCCTTCGCGGACTTCGTCGTAAAGAACGGTTCGAAGAGCCGCTTTGCGTTCTCCGGCGTGATGCCAACGCCCGTGTCGGAGATGAAGATGCGCACGCCGGCCGGACGTCCACGCCATCCTGTTGTTTCTGCGAGCCGCACGCGCATACGTCCGCCATCCGGCATCGCCTGGATCGCGTTGCTCACGAGGTTCATGAATACCTGTTTCAGCTCCGACGGAAATCCATGCACTGTTCCGCTGCTCATGTACTCGCGTTCGAGCGTTATGTTCGCGCTCTGCATGGGCCTCTGCTGCAGCTCCAGCACATCATCCAGCAACTGCGACAGCGAGACCGAGACCGCCTTCTGCGACTCACGATAGAAGCTAAGCGTCTGTTTGGTGATATGCGAGACGCGCGCCAGCTCCTGTTCCGCAATCTGCGCGTAGTAGCGCGCTTCCTCATCCAGCGAACTATGGTGCCGCAACAAATAGAAGGCGTTGGTAATCGCCTCCAGCGGATTGTTGATCTCATGCGCCACAATGCCGGCGAGCTTGCCCATCGCGGCGAGCCGCTCGTTTCTGCGCAGCGCCTCTTCAGCGATTACCTGCGCCGTGATGTCGCGCGTGATCTCCAGCACCGCCCCGCTGCCCGCCTGCACAGCCTGGCGGCTGGCTACCAGAATGTGGTGTCCGTCGCGGTGCCGGTGCTTGAGATTGCCCTCCCAGCGGCCCTCCCGCGCGAGACCGTCTTCGATCTCCTGCTCCTCGGCAGCCATTCGGACGCCGAGAAGCTCCTTCTGGTCGCGCCCGAGCACCTGCTCGCGCTTCCATCCGTACAGCACCTCCGCGCCCGCGTTCCAGAAGCGGATCGCACCGGACTTATCGCGTACCAGGATCGCCTCCGAGGCGAGCTCCAGCAACTCCGCCCGCTCGCGCAGCGCGTCATCCATGCGCCTGCGTTCGGTCACATCGAAGAACGCACCCACCGCGCCGCGCACATCTCCAGCCTCATCGAACAGCGGCGACGCACTCGCCAGCAGAAAGTGCGGCGCTCCCTCCGGATGCGCGACCTCAAGCTCCACCGTGCCCGTCGGCAGACCGGCCCGCACCGCCTGCCGCAGCGGCAGATCGTCCAAGCTCAGTGAGGTACGCCTTTGTGAAGCCGTGCCTAGCGTCGCGGGTGAAAGCTCCTCGCTTATCTCGAAGCCCAGCATCTCCCCGAGCGCTGCATTGCCCGTGATTGTTTCGCAGTTACTCCCATGAGCCACTGCGACTCCGACCGGAAGCACCTGCATGATCGACTCGAGCTCCGCGACGCGCTGCTGAAGCTGCGCATTCAGCCGGCGGAGCTCCTCACTCCGCTGGGCAACGCGCTGTTCGAGGTCGCGGTTCAGTATCTGCAGCGCGCGCTTCTTGCGGTGAAGTTCCGCAAAGACACTCACCTTCGCGCGCAGCACATCGGGAACCACGGGGACCGAGATGTAATCGACCGCTCCACTCTGATATCCGCGGATGCGATCGAGATCCGAGAGATGCACCGCCGAGACAAAGATGATCGGCGTCTTCTGAAAGCGTGGATGCTGCCGCATCATGTCGGCCAGCTCGAAGCCATCGATCTCCGGCATGCTGACGTCCATCAGCACCACGGCAACATCCGTCTTCAGCAGGTAGTCAAGCGCCTCCCGGCCCGAGCTCGCCTTCACCAGCCGCTCGCCGAGATCCTGAAGAATCACCTCATAGCTCAGCAGCTTCGACGGCTGGTCGTCCACCATCAGGATGGTGACCGGATCGTGCACGTCCACCGCATAGGTGGGCTCATCGGGTTGATAAAGCGAAGGCTGCATCTCTGTTCGAAGCTCTATCTGTGTAGCCACGTGCGAAGACCGGAGAGAAGCTGGTCCGTGTTAACCGGTTTGGCCATGTACTCAGATGCGCCGGCCTCCAGGCATTTTTCGCGGTCTCCCTTCATGGCCTTGGCGGTCAGCGCGATAATCGGCAGCCGTCGCAGATCCGCATTCTGTCGGATCACCTGCATCGTCTCATATCCGTCCATCTCCGGCATCATGATGTCCATCAGAACGATTGCGATGTCCGGCGTGCTCTCGAGCATCGAGATCGCCTCGCGCCCGGTGCCCGCCGTCAGAACGGTCATGCCTCTGCGTTCAAGAACACTGCTCAGCGCGAAGATGTTGCGGACGTCGTCGTCGACCACCAGCACCTTCCGGCCAACCAGCGCCTCGTCGGATCCGTGCAGCCGTTCCAGCATCCGCTGCTTCTCCGGCGGAAGGTCGGCGACCACACGGTGCAGGAACAGCGCCGTCTCATCCAGCAGCCGCTCCGGCGACTCCACATCCTTCACCACAACGCTGCGCGCCAGCGTCCTCAGCCGCGCATCCTCATCGGGCGCCAGCTCCTTGCCGGTAAAGACCACTACCGGCAGCTCCAGCAGCGTTGGCGATTGCTGCATCCGCTCCAGCACGTCAAACCCCGACATATCCGGGAGACGAAGATCCAGCACCACGCAATCGAACTGCTCGTCTTCAACCCTCGCGAGCGCGTCTTCTCCTGTGTCCACGACCGTGATGTCGATGTCCTCCGATCCCAGCAGCTCCTGAATGCTGAACTGCTCGGCCGGATTGTCCTCCACGATCAGCAGCTTCTTTCGCCGCGGCGTCGAGTATTCCTTCACCCGGTTCAGCGCTGCCTCCAGGCCCTCCTGCGTCGTCGGCTTCACGATGTACGAGAACGCGCCGCGTGACAGCCCATGGTGCCAGTCTTCGTCCATAGTCAGCATCTGCACCGGAATGTGCCGCGTCGCCGGATCCTGCTTCAGGTGATTCAGCACGGCCCACCCGAGCATATCCGGCAGGAACACATCGAGCGTTACGGCTGTGGGCCGGAACTCACGCGCGAGCGAAAGCGCCTCGGCCCCGCGCATCGCGATCAGGACCTTGAACCCCTTCTCGCGTGCAAGATCGCACAGCAGCCGCCCGTAATGCGGATCGTCTTCCACGATTAGCAGAACGTTGTCACCCGGTTCCAGGTTCGCGCGGTCGTCCTCCGGCCGCTCTACGATTTGCTCGACCGTCACCGTCGGAAGCTGAAGGCGCGGCATCGTATGACCGAATGCGCTGCCCTCCGCAGCAGCGACCGTCGAGGCCGCCGTGCCCACATAGGTCTGCGGAATGTACAGCGTGAACGTGCTTCCCTGTCCTGGCGTGCTGCGCAGCTGAATCTCTCCGCCGAGCAGGTTGGCCAGCTCACGGCTGATCGCCAGTCCCAGTCCCGTTCCGCCGTACTTGCGGCTGGTGCCCGCGTCCGCCTGCTGGAACGCCTCAAAGATGATGCGCTGTTTGTCCTGCGGAATTCCAATGCCTGTATCGCTAACCTCGAACGCAATCACCGATCCCGCGCCGTTCAGCACCGGATGTCCATCGCTCCATCCCGAGCTCACCGGCGAGACCGTGAGTTTCACGCTTCCCTTCTCGGTGAACTTGAACGCGTTCGACAGAAGGTTCTTCAGCACCTGCTGCAGACGTTTCGAGTCGGTGACCAGGCTGCGCGGCAGTTCCGGAGCGACGTCGACGTCGAAGGACACCTTGCGGTTCTCCGCCTCATGCCGGAACGGCCGCGCGAGCGAATCCAGCAGGCTTCCGAAGAAGACCTCCTCCGCCTCGACCGAAACCGTACCCGACTCGATCTTCGAAAGATCCAGAATGTCGGAGATCAGGTTCAGCAGGTCCGTACCCGCGCCGTGAATCGTGCGCGCGTACTCCACCTGCCGCGGGGTAAGGTTGCCGTCGGGATTGTCCGTCAGCTGCTGCCCAAGCACAAGAATCGAGTTCAGCGGCGTGCGCAGCTCGTGCGACATGTTCGCCAAAAACTCCGACTTGTACTTCGATGTGAGCGCCAGCTCCTTCGCCTTGTCCTCCAGCGCGCGTCTCGCCTGCTCGATCTCCTGGTTCTTGCGCTCCACCTCGGCGTTCTGCTCGGCGAGCTGTTGCGCCTTCTGCGCGAGCTGCTCGTTGGTCTGCTGCAACTCCTTCTGCTGCGTCTGCAGCTCAGTCGCCAGCTGCTGCGACTGCTTCAGCAGCGCCTCGGTCTGCATCGTCGCCTCAATCGAATTCAGCACGATGCCGATCGACGCCGTCAACTGCTCGAGGAACGCCAGGTGCGAAGCCGTAAACTCATTCAGCGTCGCCAGCTCGATCACCGCTTTCACGCGATCCTCGAACAGCACCGGAAGCACGATCACATTGCGCGGCACAGCCTCAAACAATCCGGACCGCACCGGCAGCGTATTGCGCGGCAGGTCCTCGATGAGCATGCGCCGTCTGTCCCGAGCGCACTGCCCAATCAGGCCTTCACCAATTGCAACGCGCTCAAGCTGCCCCTCCGCATTGCTCGCGTACGCCGAGAGAAGCATCATCGTGTTGCTGTCTTCGGAATCGGTCTGATAGATCAGCCCCTGCTGCGCATTCACCAGCGGAGCCAGCTCGCTCAGCAGCATCCGCCCTACAGTGCCCAGGTCGCGCTGGCCCTGCAACATGCCCGTGAAGCGCGCCAGGTTCGTCTTCAGCCAGTCCTGCTCCTTATTACGGTCCGTGGTGAGACGAAGGTTATCAATCATCGTGTTGATGTTGTCCTTCAGCTCGGCGACCTCGCCGGACGCCTCCACCTGAATCGACCGCGTGAGATCGCCCTTCGTCACGGCCGTGGCCACTTCGGCAATCGCGCGCACCTGGTTGGTCAGGTTGTCCGCCAGCAGGTTTACGTTACCCGTCAGATCTTTCCATGTTCCCGCGGCGCCCGGCACGTTCGCCTGTCCGCCCAGTCGTCCTTCCACGCCGACCTCGCGCGCCACTGTGGTCACCTGGTCTGCGAACGTCGCCAGCGTCTCCGTCACGTTGTTGATCGTCTCCGCCAGCGCCGCGACCTCGCCCTTCGCGTTCACCGTCAGCTTGCGCGTCAGGTCGCCACTCGCAATAGCAGTAACCACGCGCACAATACCGCGCACCTGTTCGGTCAGGTTCGCGGCCATGACGTTCACGTTGTCCGTCAAATCCTTCCACGTTCCCGCAACGCCAGGCACCTGCGCCTGTCCGCCGAGCTTGCCTTCGGTTCCCACTTCGCGCGCGACGCGGGTAACTTCGGCGGCGAACGCGTTCAGCTGATCCACCATCGTGTTGATCGTGTTCTTCAGCTCCAGGATTTCGCCCTTCACGTCCACCGTGATCTTGCGCGACAAGTCGCCACGCGCCACAGCCGTCGTTACCTCGGCGATGTTTCTCACCTGTGCCGTCAGGTTGCCGGCCATCGCGTTCACAGAGTCCGTCAAATCCTTCCACGTTCCGCCGACGCCCGGCACGTGCGCCTGTCCCCCCAGCCGTCCTTCCGAGCCCACCTCACGCGCCACGCGCGTCACTTCGGCAGCAAACGAGCGCAGCTGTTCCACCATTGTGTTCAGCGTCTCTTTCAGCTGCAGAATTTCGCCGCGCACATCCACGGTGATCTTCTTCGAAAGATCGCCGTTCGCAATAGCCGTCGCGACCTCGGCGATATTTCTCACCTGGCCCGTCAGGTTCGACGCCATGAAGTTCACATTGTCCGTGAGATCCTTCCACGTTCCC
>DASYBN010000167.1:0-3088 GCA_036500785.1 Acidobacteriaceae bacterium | reverse complement strand
ATGAACGCGCTGCGTGCCTACTGCGATCGGCCGTCTACTTCGTCTCGGAGCACGAAACAGACAAGGCGTGTGCACAATCAGCAGCAGGGATTTCGCAGCCGGCGAACGACGCCCCCGACCGCGCAGGGGCGCTGGAGTCTGAACGCCGCTGCGTTTGCGGAAACCCGCACCAGCGCTGCGGAGCATACTGTGTGGAGTCACGCGATCGCACAGCAACTGCTTGCTCGCTACGGCATTGTCTTTCGCGAGACGGCGCATGCTGAGAATCTGCCGGGCGGTTTCAGTGCGATCTACGACGTGTTGAAAGCGCTCGAAGAGAGTGGCCGCATTCGTCGCGGGTACTTCGCTGCGGATCTCGGCGCGACGCAATTTGCGCTTCCTGCAGCGGTGGATCTGCTGCGTTCGCTGCGTGCGCCTGTCCAGGAGAAGCATGAAGTGGTGATGCTCGCGGCGACAGATCCGGCGAATCCGTACGGTGCTCTGCTGCGATGGCCGGCAGCGCCGGAGGCGAATTCAACGCTGACTCGAACAGTAGGCGCGCGTGTCGTGCTTGTGGACGGAGCGCTGACGGCGTACCTGCGCCGCGGCAATCCAAATATCCAGGTGATGCTTCCTGAGGACGAGCCAGGGCGATCGCAGGTTGCGCGTGCGCTGGCAGAGTTTCTCGCCGCCCACGTGCAGCGCGCAGAGAATCCTGAAGGCCGCGGGCGTTCATCGATGCTGATCGCAAGTGTGAATGGCGTTCCAGTGGCCGAGCACCCGCTCGCACGCTTGCTGCTCGATGCAGGATTTCAGTCTGCGCCGCTGGGATTCAACGTGCGCCGCGGTCTTCCATCTTTGCCGGGACCTGCTGCAGAGGCGCGAAGCGATGCCTGAGGGCGACACGATCTTTCGAGCAGCGCGTGCTCTCGACAAAGCATTGCGGGGCAGAGAGGTGACAGGGTTCGAGACGACTCTTGCGAAGCTTGCCAGCGTAGACGACAACACGCCGCTCGTGGGTCGCACCGTTGAACGCGTCGAGGCGCGAGGCAAGTGGTGTCTGATGTTCTTCTCCGGCGATCTCATCCTGCTCACGCATATGCGGATGTCAGGCTCGTGGCACATCTACAAAACCGGCGAGCGGTGGCAGGCGCCGCGCAGCGCGATGCGCATCGTCGTAACTTGCGGCGATGTGCAGGCGGTTGGATTCAACATTCCCGTTGCCGAGTTCCACAACGCGCGGTCGCTCGCGCGGAGTGCCGACGTGCCGAAGCTCGGGCTGGATGTGCTCGGCGAAGGCTACAGCGTGGACGCTGCGGCAAACGCTCTGCGCGATTACGCACGCTCGCATCCGGAGGCGGAGATTGCGAATGTTCTGCTGAACCAGCGCGTGCTTGCGGGGCTGGGCAACGTGTACAAGTCGGAGGTCGCGTTCGCCGCGGGAGTCAATCCGTTTCGGCAGATGCGAACGATCAGCGATCGCGACCTGGAGCGCATGGCGGAGATTGCGCAGCGCTATATGCAAGCCAACATCGCCGAAGGAACAGGCGAGGGCATCGTGACCTATACGGGCAACCGTCGCACAACGCGCGCGATGGAGCGCGGCGCGCGACTGTGGGTCTATGGGCGCAAAGGGCAGGAGTGTCGGCGCTGTGGCGCGATCATCGAAATGCGCAGGCAGGGAACCGGCGCGCGTTCGACGTACTGGTGTCCGTCGTGCCAACTGTGGGCCGGTGCGGAATAGCTTGGCTGAGCGCGCCTATTCCTGCGGCTGGGCAGCTGGCTGCTGTGGTTGTTGCTGCTGCTGTTGCTGCTGATTTTTGTCCTTGCCGAGTCCAAACATCTTCTGGAAAAAGTTACGGTGCTTTGTGGCATCGTCGAGCTGATTGTCGGAGCTGCCGTTCGGGTTGAACAGCTTGTTCGCAAGCGTCTGTGAGTCTTCACCCATCTGCGAGCACGTCCCCTGCGGCGCTGTGCCGACGAGGAATGCGACGGTCATGCCGTCTGCGGGGCAGGTCGAGTCTGAGGGCAGATTGGTCGCGCGATCGATGCGAAGCACTTCCACGCCGTCCGGTTGTGTGAAGGGCTTCATGTCGGAGTACTGCGGCAGCTTGATCGCGCGGTTCATGAACTCCGCCCAGATCGGCGCCGCGGCATCGGAGCCCTGCAGCGCATGCGTGAGCCCGTGCGAGATGTCGGTGTAGTCATCGTTTCCGACCCATATAACGCAAAGCAGATTCGACGAGTAGCCGGCGAACCACACGTCGTGCGAGGTGCCCGTTTTACCGGCCGCCGGTGCAGTGAAGCCGTACTTGCGTGCCGAAGCGCCGGTGCCGAAGGTCATGACGTTCTGGAGCAGTGACTCGGTGAGAAAGGCGACGCGCGGATCGAGCACCTGCTTCGCCTCAGGGGCATAGTCGGCGATGATGTCTCCGTTCGGATTGCGAACGCTGGAGAGCAGCCACGGCTTCAGGTGAACTCCGTTGTTGGCAAACACGGTGTAGGCGCCGGCCATGTCCAGCGGAGTCGCGCTGTACGTTCCGATAGCAACGGATGGTGTGCCGCGCGCATTCACGATACCGGCGGTGCGCGCCAGCCCTGCCACATTCTCGAATCCAACCATCTGCGCCAGATTGATGGTCGCGATGTTCAGCGAATGCGCAATCGCCATTACGGCGGTCACCATCCCCGGGTACTCGCCGTGCTCGAAGTTGCCGGGCGTGTAGTCCTTGCCGTCGAAGGTGAAGGTTGTGGGATCGTCATTGAGCAACGTCAGCGCGTTGAAGACGCCACCGTTGCTGATCGGCGTTCCGTTCAGTGAGGTGTTGTACGCGGCGGCGTAGACAAAGGGCTTGAAGATCGACCCCGTCGGGCGCTCGGCCAGCGCATGATCGAGCTGCGACGTTCCGTAGTTCCGGCCGCCGACAAGCGCGAGCACCTGCCCTGTGTGCGGGTCGAGCGCGACCAGTGCAACCTGCGGGTACGTGATGTCGTCGCCCTTGCGGTGCAGCTTGCGGATCAGGTCGTCCACACGCTTGATGCCTGCGTCTACTGCGTCTGCCGCGGCCGTCTGCAATGCTGGATCAAGCGAGGTATAGATCCGCAAAGA
>DASYBN010000166.1:0-3901 GCA_036500785.1 Acidobacteriaceae bacterium | reverse complement strand
CATGCCGTACGGCAGCAGCTGCTTCAGCAGATCCGGGCGGCCGAGCGCGAGACCGCACCGCAGCCCCGCCATGCCGTACACCTTCGAGAACGTGCGCAGCAGAACGATATCCTTGCCGGCCGCCACCTGGTCCACCATGTCGGGAATATCGGCGAAGTGAATGTAAGCTTCGTCGATCAGCAGCACCGAACCCTTCGGCTTGTTCTCAAGCGCCCACAGAATGTCCTGCTTGCTCGTCAGCGTCCCCGTCGGATTATTCGGATTACAGATATAGATCACACCGGCGTTCGGATCGGCCGCCACCATCGCCTTCACATCGTGCGCGTAGCTCGCCGTCAGCGGCACGCGATGAATCTTCGCGCCCGAAGCAAGAGCGGCCACCATCGGCGCCTCATACGACGGATCGGCAATCACCAGGCTGCGCGCCGGCGACGTGAACGCCAGCACCGTGTAGTGCAGCGGCTCAGACGAGCCCGCGTACACCGCGACCGAATCCTCGCTGAGATTATGCTGCGTGGCGAAGGTCTTCACCAGCTTGTCGGTCTCGCCGTAAAAGTCGTAGCGTCCGCCCGTCGGCACGAGGTGCGCAATCGCCTCGCGCGCCGACTGGCACGGCCCCAGCGGGTTCTCGTTCGCGTTGATCAGCACCGCGTCCTGCGGGGGCGTGGCCCAATGATGACGCGGCGCGGAAGCCACCGCCTTCTGCGCGGCACGCGCCAGGTGCGACTCGGTCAGGATCGGCGTCGCTGCTGCCAGTGCGGCATAACGCAGAAAGCTGCGGCGGCTGGCCATCGGAAATGCAGAATGCTCGGAGTGCTGTCCCATGGAGAAGCTCCTCTCTTGCTTTATCTGTCAGATCAGGGGTGGATCGGCTCGGCTCGGTTGTCAGAAGGGGGAAACGTGAATCGAATGTATCGCAAATTGAGTCGCAGCGCGGCGCAAATATTCGCTGCGCCGCGAATTTTCCGTCCCACCAAGGCTGAAGCACGCAACGGAACCCACCGCTCGCGTCTCCACAGCGGCACGCGCTCGCTCCACGATCAGCCCGCAAAAAACCTCTAGCGCGTGCTCTCGGGTACAGCCGACTCCTCGGCGTCGAACTTCCCGTGATGGCGCACATCCGCGCCGCTCACCCAGAAGATCACGTCCTCCGCGATGTTCGTCGCGTGGTCGCCGACGCGCTCCAGGTTGCGCGAGATCACCAGCGCATTCAGCGCCTCGGGCGTCCGCTCCGGATTCTGCTGGATCATCGCGCCCAGCGTGCGGAACGCATCACGGTTCAGCTCGTCCACTTGGTCGTCGAGATGCAGCACCGACTCCGCCATCTCCGTATCCGCTTCGATGAACGACTGCAGCGCCTTGCGAATCATCGCCGTCGCCAGCTGCGCCAGCTTGGGAATGTCCACCGGGAGATCCTGCCCGCCGGCCGTCCCGAGGTCCTTCACACGATTCGCAATGTTCACCGCCTGATCGCCCACGCGCTCGAGATCCGCGTTGATGCGAATCACCGCGAGGATGAAGCGCAGGTCGACCGCCATCGGCTGCTCCATCGCAAGCAGGTCCAGCGCCAGCTGATCGATCTCATGCTCCATGCGGTTGATCGCCGGCTCCGAAAGCGTTACCAGCTCGCAAAGGTCCATGTCGCGCGACGAGTACGCCTCCGTAGCGCGCTGAATCGCCTGCTCGACGAGCCCCGCCATCACGAGCAGCCGCTCCTTCAGTTCGTCCAATTTCTGCTGAAATTTGATACGCATCAGCCGAACCTCCCCGTGATGTAGTCCTCCGTCCGCTTGTCGGAAGGATTGGTGAAGAGCTTGTCGGTCGCGTCGAACTCAACCAGCCGCCCAGTGAGAAAGAACCCCGTGCGCTCAGCCACGCGTGCCGCCTGCTGCATGTTGTGTGTCACGATGACGATCGTGTACTGGCTCTTCAGCTCGAAGATCAGATCTTCAATTTTAGCCGTAGAAACCGGATCGAGCGCGCTCGCCGGCTCGTCCATCAGCAGCACCTCGGGATCGACCGCGAGCGCGCGCGCAATGCACAGCCGCTGCTGCTGTCCGCCCGAGAGGCTCGCACCCGACTTCTTGCGCAGATCGTCCTTCACCTCGTCCCACAACGCAGCCTGCTTCAGCGATCGCTCCACCACCTCGTCCAGCACGCGCCGCTTGCGATAGCCGTTCAGCTTCAGTCCGCTGGCAACGTTGTCGTAGATGGTCATCGACGGAAACGGATTCGGCCGCTGAAACACCATGCCCACGCGCCTCCGGATTTCGACCGGCGAAGCGTCCTGGTAGATGTCGACCTCGCCCATGCGCACCGAGCCTTCCGCGCGCGCAATGGGATTCGTCTCATGCATCCGGTTCAGGCAGCGCACAAACGTCGACTTGCCGCAGCCCGAAGGTCCGATCAGCGCCGTGCACTGGTTAGCGCGGATGTGCAGGCTCACGTCCTTCAATGTGTGCACCTGTCCGTACCACGCGTTCAGGTTTTCGACGCGAATATCGACGCCCACCTAATGTCCTCCCTTGAGAATGCCGCGACTCGCGTAGATACGCACCAGCGTCACTGAAACCATGATGAGCACGATCAGCACCAGCGCTCCGGCCCATGCCAGCCGGTGCCATTCATCGTACGGCGAAAGCGCATACACATAGATCTGCAGCGGAAGCGCCGCCATCGGCTGCGTCAGGTTCAGATTCCAGAAGTTATTCCCGAAGGCCGTGAACAGCAGCGGTGCGGTCTCACCCGCCACACGCGCGTAGGCCAGCATGCAGCCCGTGATAATCCCCGGCATCGCCGTACGCAAACTCACCGAGAGGATGGTGCGCCACTTCGGAATTCCAAGACCGAACGCCGCCTCGCGCAAAATGTACGGCACGGTCGCCAGCATCTCCTCGGTCGTGCGTGTGATGGTCGGGACCATCATGATCGCCAGCGCCACACTGCCCGCCAGCCCCGAAAATTTGTAGTGCACCACGATCAGCCCATACGCCGCGATGCCCATGATGATCGACGGCACACCGTTCAGCACATCAGCCGTGAACCGGATGAAATTCGCAAGCAGACTGTTGCGGCCGTACTCTGCCAGGTAAACTCCGCCGGCGATCCCCACCGGAATCCCCATCGCGCTCGCTACAGCGAGAATGAGGCCCGACCCCACAATCGAGTTCGCCATGCCGCCGCCGGTCTCACCCACGGGCGCGGGAACCTTCGTGAAGAAGGCGAGGTTCAGCGAGCTCGCGCCCTTGTAGATCAGGTACCCGAGAATGGCGACCAGCGGCACCAGCACCACAATCGTGCTGAGGATCGCCAGTCCGGTCACCGCAACATCGGTCGCCGTGCGCCGCGTGCGAATCATTCGCTCGACATTCCCGGAACGGTTCAAAAGCTGGTTGCTCATACTGCCCTCGTATCAGAGCCGCGGGTGACAGCCCACACCAGCACCCGCGCAATCGCGTTCACAACGACGGTCACAAGGAAGAGCGCCAGGCCGATCTCGATCAGCGCGCTCACATACAGATTGCCGGTGGCCTCGGTGAACTCATTGGCAATCACGCTGGCCAGCGTATATGCCGGATTGAGAAGGTTCTTGACGATGTCCGGGTGGTTGCCGATCACCATCGTCACCGCAATCGTCTCTCCCAGCGCACGGCCAAGACCGAGGATGATCGCGCCCACAATTCCCATCCTGGCGTTCCGCAATACGCCGATGCGCAGCATCTCCCATCGCGTCGCACCCAGCGCAAGCGCGGCTTCTCGTTGGTGAATCGGTACAGCCCTCATCACATCGCGGCTGATCGAGCTGATGATCGGGAAGATCATGATGGCGAGCACAATGCTCGCCGTAAACATGCTCACGCCGAAGTTGGGCTCAACAAACAGCCCGGTCCAGCCCAGCCAC
>DASYBN010000165.1:0-1716 GCA_036500785.1 Acidobacteriaceae bacterium | reverse complement strand
CACGTGGTGGAGCATGGGGAGAACGTCGTAAAGGAAGTCGACGCGGGTGGCCGGGTTGAGTACCACGCCAGGTTCCATGCCGTGATCGCGGATGTGCTGGATGGTGCGATGCAGGTGGACACAGGCCTCGTAATGGACGCCAATCCAGTTGGCGCCAGCCTCGGCGAAAGCGGGGATGAAGTCGTCCGCATTCTCGATCATGAGGTGGCAATCGAGAGGCAACTTTGTGACTTTACGCAGGGACTTCACGACGGGAGGGCCGAGCGTGATGTTGGGGACGAAGTGGCCGTCCATCACATCGACGTGAATGACCGTACCGCCGCCGCGCTCGGCTGCAGAAACCTCCTCCGCGAGCCGTGCGAAGTCCGCCGACAATATAGAGGGCAACAGTTCAACCACGGGGCCAGTGTATCAGCGGGGGTGGAGACGGTTCAGGCTGTGACAGCGGGTACGGTCATGGCGGCGCCGCGGGCAACGCGGGAGATGGCGCGCACCAGCGTTTTGTGCGGGATCGCGCCGCTGGGGTCCGCGAAGACCGCCTCGCCGGTGCGCTTTGCGACGGGGCGAAAGCACCAGCGGGTGAACAGCGCGAGATGGTCTTCGATCTGCGCAGTGGAAGTTCGCGAGGGTGCGATCGCTTCGAGTGAGTGGAGCGCTTTCTCCAGACGCTGCTCCAGCGAGTCCATTGCGGAAGTGGGAACTGGTGAGGGCTCGAGCGGCACCGGCTCGAGTGCCATGGGATGCGAGTAGAGCGACGAGGAGCCGGACTGCTCGTTGTGCAGGCGCATGCCGATGGTGGCGTAGCTGACGGGACCGGCGAGTCCCTGGCGCGTGAGCCGGAAGAGCGACACTTCGCCGGGCAGTGCCGATGACTGGACGATGACGGCGGAGAGCTCAGAGAGTAGTCGCACCGACTCCGGCAGCTCTCCGAGCGCGGCCTCGGCTTTTTCGTACCGCTGGTGGATGGCGGCCGCGGCTTCGAACTCGAGGGCCTCGGACGCGGCGGCGCGCTCTTGCTCCAGCGACGCGAGTAGGCTTGCGCCATGCGTGCGAAGCGTCTCGAAGACAGCGTCGGCTTCAGCGCGATGGCGGTCCGGCGTGCAGGTCTGATTGCACGGCGCCAGGCACTTCTTCATCTCGAAGTAAGGGCAGGCCGGGTGCTCCGGATAGGGGTGCAGATCTTCCACGCAGCGGCGCAACTGAAAGAGGTCGAGCACCGCATCGCAGGCGCGCTCTGCAGCAGCGCGCGTTGGGAAGGGGCCGAAGCTGCGATCCGCCGCGGTGCGGACATAGCGGTTGGTCGCGAAGAGGCGCGGGAAGTCGTTCTCCAGCGCCATGCGCAGGTATGCGGGCGGCCGCAGCCGTAGCCGTTTGCGCACCGCGGCAGCGTCTTTTGCTGCGAAGGCATCGACGATCTCCCGGTAGAGCAGCAGTGAGGCTTCGAACTCCGACCCGTAGGGCGACCAGGCGATCTGGCGGACGAAGGGGAGAAGCTGCAGGCGGCGCGACAGTGCACCTTCGGGCGCCAGCATGCGTTTGAGGCGGCGACGCAAGTTCGTCGTGCGTGCGATGTACGGCTCGCGGCGTTCCCCGAAGCCAAGCGAGAAGACGGCAGGCGCCTCTGGCAGGGCGGCCAGCGGATCGGCTTGTGCCGCATCCGCTACGTCGAAGGCTAGGGTATGCGCCAGCACGCCCCATTTTAGCGGTGGCGTACGG
>DASYBN010000164.1:0-3096 GCA_036500785.1 Acidobacteriaceae bacterium | reverse complement strand
GCCTGCCAGTGTTTGCCGAAGGCGTGCGCGATCCGCGCTATGACGAGGCGGCGACGCACGCGGCGATGCAGGCCCGGGAGTACACGATCGGGATTGATCTCGGACGTGGGCACGGGCGCGTGCGGTTTGTCACTTGCGATCTGACGCACGAGTATGTATCGATCAATGCGGACTACTCGACCTAGCCCGGGGAGCGCGCCAAAACTGCAGGAATCGTGCAGAAATCGGCGCGGCGAATTATTGTAGAGAGTGGCTATAGGGCTATAAGTGCGCGTAATGGAGGGTGGGATGGCGACGAATCTGGACGAGGCCGTCAAGCAGGATATGACCGCGGAGGTCGCCGAGTGGATTGAGGCGTTTGACGAGGTCGTCGCGAAGGATTGGGAGCAGGGGGCGGCGCTGCTTTCGGCTCTGCGGACGCGGGCGCGCGAGGCAGGCGTGCCGGCACCTGGTGATACCGTCACGCCGTTCCAGAACACGATTCCTAAGCATGACGAGGTTCCCTACCCCGGCGATCGCGCGCTGGAGGGACGCATCGAGGCGCTCATTCGCTGGAACGCGATGGCGATGGTGCACAAGCAGAACAAGTACGACGCGGGCATCGGCGGCCACATTTCGACGTACGCCTCGCAGGCGACGCTGCTGGAGGTTGGCTATAACCATTTCTTCCGCGCGTCCTATGCGAGCGAAAAGGGCGATCAGCCCGGGGATTTTGTTTATTTCCAGGGGCATGCCTCGCCGGGCGTGTATGGGCGGGCGTTTCTCGAGGGGCGATTTGAGGCGGACCGGCTGAAGAATTTTCGGCATGAGCTGCGCGACACGCCGGGGCTGAGCTCGTATCCACACCCTTGGCTGATGCAGGATTTCTGGCAGTTCCCTACTGTGTCGATGGGCATCGGACCGCTGAATGCGATCTACCAGGCGCGGTTCATGAAGTACCTGGAGAACCGCGGGCTGATTCCGCACACGGAGCGCAAGGTGTGGGCGTTTGTGGGCGATGGCGAGACGGATGAGGTCGACACGCTGGGGGCGATCTCGCTGGGCGCGCGCGAGAAGCTCGACAACCTGATCTTTGTCGTCAACTGCAACCTGCAGCGGCTGGACGGGCCGGTGCGCGGCAATTCGCGGATTATTGATGAGCTGGAGTCGGTGTTCCGCGGCGCGGGATGGAACGTGCTGAAGGTCATCTGGGGATCGGACTGGGATGAGCTGTTTGCGCGCGATCACCAGGGGCTGCTGCTGAAGCGGATGGAGGAGTGCGTCGACGGCGACCTGCAGCGCTTCAAGGCAAAGGACGGAGCGTATCTGCGCAAGGAGTTCTTCGGGAAGTATCCGGAGCTGCTGAAGATCGTCGAGGACAAGACGGACGAGGAGCTCGCGAATTTGCACCGCGGCGGCCATGATCCGCTGAAGATCTACAACGCGTACAAGCGCGCGCTGGAGCACAAGGGTGGACCGACGGTGATCCTCGCGATGACCGTGAAGGGCTATGGAATTTCGAGTGCGCAGTCGCGCAATCCGACGCACTCGGAGAAGAAGCTGAACGAGGATGCGCTGGCGGCGTTCGTCAAGCGCTTCGATTGTGCGCTGCCGGATGAGACGGCGAAGAACGTGGACTTCTACAGGCCGGAGAAATCTGATCCGGCGATCGCGTACATGCTGGCGCGGCGTGAGGCCCTGGGTGGTTTTCTGCCGGCGCGCACGGTGCCGAAGCTGGAGTTCAAGGCGCCTCCGCTGGAGTTCTTCAAGACATGGCTCGCGGGATCGAATGGACGTGCTATCTCAACCACGATGGGCTTTGTAAACATGCTGAACGGCATGCTCAAGAACCCCGAGATCGGCAAGCTGATCGTGCCGATTATTCCGGACGAGGGGCGCACGTTCGGGTTTGAGTCCGTGATGAAGCAGGTGGGGATCTACGCGCCGGAGGGGCAGAAGTACACGCCGCATGATGCGGACATGCTGCTCGCTTACAACGAGAAGAAGAACGGGCAGATTCTGGAGGAAGGCATCACAGAGGCGGGCTCGATGGCGAGCTTCACCGCCGCGGGCACGGCGTACACGAACTACCGCGTGCCGGCGGTGCCGTTCTACATGTACTACTCGATGTTTGGATTCCAGCGCATCGGCGATATGGCATGGGCGTTTGCGGATTCGCGGGGCAAAGGGTTCCTGATGGGCGGGACGGCGGGCCGCACGACGATGCTGGGCGAAGGCCTGCAGCACCAGGACGGGCACTCGCACATCCTCGCCTCGACCATTCCGACGTGCAAGACGTACGATCCGGCGTTCGTGTTTGAGATGGCGGTGATCATTCAGGATGGCCTGCGCCGGATGTACGAGGCGGGCGAGAACATCTTCTACTACCTGACGATGTACAACGAGGACTATCCGCAGCCGGCTGCGCCGGAGAATCTTGACGCAGCGCGCGAGGGTATTTTGCGCGGGATCTACAAGTTCAAGGCGGCGGAGAAGGGCGAGGCGAAGCTGCAGTTATTCGGCTCGGGGCCGATCCTGAACGAGACTGTGCGCGCGCAGCAGATTCTTGCCCAGAAGTACAACGTTGCTGCGGATGTGTGGTCGGTGACGAGCTATACGGAGCTGCGGCGCGATGCGATTGCGGTCGAGCGGTGGAACCGTCTGCATCCGGGCGAGAAGGAGCGCGTGCCGTATGTCGTCACCGCGCTCGGGAGTGCGAAGGGACCGGTGATTGCGGCGAGCGACTATATGAAGTCGCTGCCGGATGCGCTCTCGCCTTGGCTCGGATCGCGGCTGGTTTCGCTGGGCACGGATGGCTTTGGGCGCTCGGACAATCGCGAGCACCTGCGCCGGCACTTTGAGGTCGATGCGGAGTCGATCGTTGCGGCCGCGCTCTCGAAGCTGGCGCGCGAAGGTACTATCAAGCCAAAGGTGGCGACGCAGGCGTTCGCGGAGCTTGGTGTAAACCCCGATGCCGCCGACGCGGCGACGGCCTGATCCAGCTAGCCCGCACGATCACGAAAAACTCTCGAAGAAGAGGACCGCCGCTTTGGCCGACAATCCCCTGCTGCCTCAGAATCGCGTTCGCGAACTGCATGCGCTGATCGACCGCATTCG
>DASYBN010000163.1:0-6184 GCA_036500785.1 Acidobacteriaceae bacterium | reverse complement strand
TCCTGAGCGAAGCGTCACAAAGTGACGCGAAGTCGAAGGATCCCCGCATTTCGCGACCGCCCACCCATCTCCGATCGCCAAACAACAAAGGCCGCCATCCCTGGCGGCCTTTCTCTACCCTCTACTGTCTACCCTCTACTGTCTGCTTCACCCCAGCGTCTCCAGCAGCTTCGCCACGGTCCGGTTCAAATCCTTGTCATGCCGTCTCTGCTCATCGATCTTCGCAATCGAGTGCATCACGGTCGTGTGGTGCTTGCCACCAAACTGCCGCCCAATCTCCGGCAGCGACGCCTCCGTCAACTGCTTGGCCAAATACATCGCAATCTGCCGCGGCACCACAATCTGCCTTGAGTTGTTCTTCTGCTTCAGCTCCGCCACGCGCATCCCGAACGACTCCGCAACCGCCCGCTGAATCGCCTCGATCGTAATCTTCCGCACCTGCGTGTCGATGATGTGCTTCAGGCAGTGCTGCGCATTCGGCAGCGTAATCTCCGCGCCCTGCATCGACGACCACGCGATCAGCCGGTTCAGCGCGCCCTCCAGCTCGCGAATATTCGTCCGCACATTGCCCGCGATAAACAGCGCCACTTCCGTCGGCAGCGCGATGCGCTCCTGGTCGGCCTTGCGCTGCAGAATCGCAACCTTCGTCTCGAGATCAGGCGGCTGAATGTCGACCACCAGGCCCCACTCAAAGCGCGAGCGCAGACGGTCTTCGAAATCGTTCAACTCCTTGGGTGAGCGATCCGAAGAGATCACAATCTGCTTCGACGTCTCGTGCAGCGCATTGAAGGTATGGAAGAACTCCTCCTGCGTCCGCTCCTTGCCCGCCAGAAATTGAATGTCGTCAATCAGCAGAATGTCGACCGTGCGGAACTTGTCCCGGAACGTCGTCATCTTGTCATAGCGCACCGAGTTGATCATCTCGTTCGTAAACTTCTCGCCCGAGATGTAGCTGATCGACATGTGCGGCGCGCGCGCCTTCACATGATGTCCCACCGCATGCATCAGGTGCGTCTTGCCCATGCCCACGCCGCCATACAGGAACAGCGGGTTATACGCCTTCGCCGGCCGCTCGGCCACAGCCTGCGCCGCAGCGTGCGCAAACTGATTGCCGTTGCCGATCACGAACGCGTCGAACATGTACCGCGGATTCAGTTGCGCGGCGGAGTTCCAGTCAAACCGCGCCTGCTCCGGCCCCGGCCCCGCCGGAAGCTGCGGACGCGACGAATTCCCGCGCGGAATATTCGCATTGTGCGACGACTGCGGCGCAAACCCGCCATCCTCGCGCACCCGCGGCGCCTCCTGTGGTGGAATCTCGAAGACCACATTGTCCAGCTCGAGCCCCAGCGTCTCAATTGCCTCGTAGATGTGATCGCCATAGCGATCGCCCACATGCTGGAACGCCGTCGACGGAATCCGAACGTGCAGCGTACGTCCATTGATGTGAGAGAAGCGCGTAGGCTTCAGCCAGGTCTCAAAGCTCTGACGATTGATCTTCTTTTCCAGCGCACCGAGGATCCGAACCCATTGGTTCAGTACGGTTGCCGGGACCGGCTCAAATGACATCGTGAATCTTCCTTCGTGTCTTTGTGACGTTCGCGGGGTGAACAAGTGTAGCAATCAGCCAGAACTGAGCAGAAATTAAATATGCATCGCAAAAAACGCAATAGAAGGGCAGCTCCGTCTTGTGCGTTCACGCGGAGAGAGAACGATACCCTGATTGGTTTTGAATTCCAGCGATGCACCACGCAGCGCCGGAGAGTGTAGCAACAGACCCGTTCGGAACTCAGGTGTGGAGAGCAATGCACTCCACTGAACGGAGTCGATAGTAGCACGCATTGCGGTAGTGTTCGACAAGTCACCGAAGCCAAAAATGCGAAAGAGAGATCGTTTGCACCAGAGTTTGTGAAGATTCGGGTATGGGCCGAAAAATGCTCACGCAAACGATGTAGTTGATGAACACTCTGTAAGGATCTGATTGCTCCTCGAGCCAGACTTCGGTATACTCAGAAGTTGCTGACGTATGCGTTTGCGCGTGTGAGCGAGTGCCCGTCGCGCCAGCAACGCAGCAGCAAGGCCGCCTTCGCCGGGAACCAGGGCAGACGAGCCACACCAGACTTTCTTAGAACAGGATTACGACGATGCCGAAGCGCACCTTCCAACCGAACCGTCGCCGCCGCAGCAAGGTCCACGGCTTTCTCAGCCGCATGGCCTCCAAGGCCGGCGCTGCCGTCCTCAGCCGCCGCCGCGCCAAGGGCCGCCACAAGATCGCAGTCTCCGCCGGCTACCGCGACTAGTTCGCGCCGTGACCGCGCGAGTCCCCATCGCTCGCGAACCTGCTTTCGATCTTCTTCTCAGAATGCGCGCTCCGGAGCTCTCTCCAGAGCGCGTTTCCGTGTTTGCGCGCAACACCTTCGCTTCACTCGGCCGCTTTGACAGTTCCGCTTCACTGTCGTCCGTCTCGTTAGTCGTCTGTCTCGTTAAGGGCACGGCTTCAGCCGTGTCGTAACAGCGGTGGCCGGTTTTAGAAGGGGCACGGCTTTAGCCGTGCCGTAAAACGCACCCGCCGAAACGGGGCTTCAGCCCCTGAGGTACGCTTGCTCGCGATGTCCTCCTCCACCACCTTCCGCCTTCGCAAACACGCCGACTACCAGCGCGTCTACAAAGCCGGACGCAAACAGTTCGGCCGCCAGATGGCGTACTTCTTCGCTCTGCGCGACGCCGCCGCGGCCGCGCACTCAGACACCGAAGGCCCGCGCATCGGCCTCACCGTCCCCAAAGCCCTCGGCAAAGCCGTCGCGCGCAACCGCATCAAGCGCCGCCTGCGCGAAGCCGTCCGCGCCGCGCTCCCACTGCTCTCCGCGCCCGTCGACGTCATCCTGCACCCCAAACGCACCGTCCTCGACGCCGACTTTACCCTGATTCAGCGCGAGGTCGAAACCATCTTCCGCGCCGTCGAGGCCCGGGCCGCGCAAACACCTGAAGCGCGCACCGCGCAAGCACCTGCCACCCCACCCGCAATGCCGCGACCGTCCCACAAGCCCACCGAGTCCCCCGCGCCATGACCGCCTCCGACGGCGGCGCACCACGCAGCCGCGAACGCCTCGCCGGCCTGCTGCTCGCGACCTACAAGCGCGTGATCTCGCCGCTGCTCCACGCCGGCGCCCTCTCGCAATGCAAATATCTCCCCACCTGCAGCGAGTACGCCTACGTCGCCGTCGTCCGTCACGGCTGGCTCCGCGGAGGCTGGCTAGCCCTCGCCCGCCTGTCCCGCTGCCACCCCTTCAGCAAAGGCGGCCTCGACCCCGTCCCTTGAACCTCCCCTGAAACCCTGACGAACTTGAACGCGTCGTCATTTACGATGGACAATAGCGATTTCCGTGCATACCGCGCGATTCAGACGATAGGAAGTTCCTCACTTGCCAGAGTTTCGTAATCCCAATGCCGGCGGCGCCGGAACCCAGGACAACCGTTCCTTCCTCATCGTCCTGGTCGTCATGATGGGCGTCATCTTCGGCTTCCAGTACTGGCGCATGCGCTCGAACCCACCCGCGCCCGCCAAGACCGCCGTCACCGCGCCCGCGAGCACCGCGCCCGCAACCCCACAAGCCGCGACGCCCACCGCCGCGCCCGCCAACACACCCGCAGTCCAGGCCGCCGCCGAGACCTCCACCATCGTCGAGAACGAGCTCTACCGCATCACCTTCTCCAACCGCGGCGGACAGGTCACCTCCTGGATCCTCAAGCGCTACAAGGACGAAGACGGCAAGCCGCTCGACCTCGTCGACCACGCCGCCTCCGCCAAGTTCGGCTATCCGCTCTCGCTCTACACCTACGACCCCGCGCTCACGCAAACGCTCGCCAATGCGATGTACGTTCCGTCCGCCACCGGCGCGCTCTCCGCGCCCGCAACCCTCACCTTCCACTACGCCGCCAACGGCCTCGACGTCACCAAGACCTTCACCTTCGGCCAGGACTATCTCGTGCACGCCGACACCGTCGTGCTCAAAAACGGCGCTCCCGTCCGCGCGCTGCTCTCCTGGCCCTCCGGCACCGGCGATCTCGAAACCGAGCGCACCCGCGGCGGCCACTCCCGTACAGCCGATCCGTCCGTCGACACCATGCAGAGCGGAAAGGATGAGCACATCGCCTCGAAGAAAGTCTCCGGCGGCGCCACCCTCAGCGGCCCCTTCGACTTCGCCGGCGTCAGCGATCAGTACTTCGCCGCGACCCTCATCCCCGACCAGACGCAGAACACCGCCGCCGTCACGCTGCACAACGAGCTCTCGCTCAACGATCTCCTCCGCGCCCAGGGCAAGCCCACCGGCAAAGACAGCCAGATCCCCATCCTCGGCGCTGCCGTCGGCGATCTCTCCGGCCATACCCAGGCGCGCGTCTTCGTCGGCCCCAAAGACCTCAAGCTCCTCAAGAGCATCAAGACCGCCGACGGCCACACGCTCGAGCCTCTGCTCGACTTCGGCTTCTGGGGTCCCATCGGCAAGTACCTCTTCATCGGCCTGCAGATGGTGCATACCTGGATCGCGCCCTCGCATCCTGTAACGCGCGACTACTCCTGGGGATGGGCCATCGTGCTCTACACCATCCTCATCTACATGCTGCTCGTTCCGCTGCGCGTCCAGGGCATGAAGGGCATGCTGAAGATGCAGCGCATCCAGCCCCAGATCGACGCCATCAAGGCCAAGTTCAAAAACCCCAAGCCCACCGACCCAAAATCGGCCGAGATGAACGCCGAGATCATGGACCTCCAGAAGAAGCATGGGGTCTCGATGTTCGGCGGCTGCATACCCACCCTGGTGCAGTTCCCCTTGCTCTTCGCCTTCTTCACCATGATGACCAAGGTCGTCGAGCTCCGCCACGCGCACTGGTTCTGGCTTCCTGACCTCAGTCAGCCTGACCCCTGGCACATCCTTCCCATCGTCATGGTTGCGACCAGCTTCCTCGTGCAGTTCTACACGCCCTCGCCCGGCGTCGACCCCGCACAGCAGCGCATGATGGCCTTCATGATGCCCGCCTTCTCCGGCTACTGGACCTGGTACTACGCCTCCGGCCTCGCTCTCTACTGGAACGTCGGCAACTTCATCATGGTCGCCCAGCAGCTCATCATGAACCGAACCGCGCTCGGCCGAGAGATGCGAGATATCCAGCTGAAACGTGCCGAGGCCAAGAAAAAGGCGAAAGCCGGAACTCCGGGCACCGCCGCCAGGACCATTCAGGGACGCCGCTAGGCATGCGCGCGAAGCAAAGTTTGCGTCATACTGGAGAACGCGCTTTTGAACGATGACATGGAGACGTCCTGCTGCTCTCCCTTACAGCTCATGTCAGCTCATGCCAGCCGGACCGGATGCTGCGGCCACGCCTGGTTTTCCTGTGCTTTGTCGAACGAATCCACCCCGTTGCTATGAGGAATCTGACCCCATGGAAGACCTCGCCCAGGCGGCTGAAAAAGTAGCCTCCCTGATGCGCATCCTGACCTCCACCGGAGGTCTTCGGCTCAAGTATCGAATCACTGCAGGCGCCGGCGCCGCTGACCCCGACGGCTTCGAGCGCCGCGACATCTACGTCGAATGCAAAGGCCCGGACGCCGGCCTCATGCTCGAGCGCGACGGCGAACTTCTGCGCGCCCTCGAGCACATCACCGCCAAGGTCCTGCGCCTCGAACCCGAAGAGCACGACCGCATCTCCTTCGACGCCGAGGGCTACAAGGCCGCCCGCGTGCGGCATCTGCGCCGCCTCGCCGATGACGCCATCGACCGCGTCGACGACACCGACCGCCCCTACAGCTTCCCTCCCATGAGCTCCCGCGAGCGCCGCATGCTGCACCTCTTCCTCCGCGACTCCGGCCTCCAGACCGCCAGCTCCGGCGAAGGCCCACGCCGCTTCGTCGTCCTCTACCCCGAGGGCTACCGCATCCCACCGGAAGGCGAACGCGAGCGCGCCGGCGGACATGGTGACCGCTCCGGCGGAGGCTACGGCGATCGCCGCAGCTCCCCCGGCCGCAGCCGCGGACGCAGCTCCAACCGCAGCCCAGGCCGCGGCGGTGGCGGCCGCTACTAGCCCGTACCGGTCGTTGCTGTTGCTGTTGCCTTTCTGTCTGTCATCCCCGAAGGGGATCTGCTGTTGCCTTTGCCTTTACCTTCCGTCACTCAAAGAGAATCTGCTTCAT
>DASYBN010000162.1:0-5091 GCA_036500785.1 Acidobacteriaceae bacterium | reverse complement strand
CGCATCCATGTAAGCCAGTCCGCTCTGGAGGCCAATCTTGCGCACACTGCGAACCCTCTCCGTCTTGAGCATCACCCTCGTTCTGGCAGCCTTCGCTCTCGCCCAGCAGAGCACGCCGCCATCCAAGCCGCAGCCCGACGTCCTCATCTTCACCAACGGCGACCAGCTCAGCGGTCATCTCGAGCGCGCGGACAGCGGCTCCGTCGTCTTCAAGAGCGACATGGCCGGCGAACTCACCATCCCCTTCGACAAGATCAAGGAGCTTCGCTCCTCCGGCAGCTTCTCCATGCTCAAGAAGGGCCCGCCCAGTAAGACGAACCTCGTCGGCCAGGGCCAGGTCAGCGTCGCTGAGGGCAACGTCTCCGTCACTCCCGCGCCCGCACAGCCGCCCGTCACCCTTCCCATCAAAGAGGTCGGCTATGTCATCGACACCCCCACGTACGATCGTGAGGTTCATCACGAGATTGGCTTCCTGCACGGATGGAATGGCGCCGTTACTGCAGGCGCTACCATCGTCCGCGCTACGGACAACATCACCAGCTTCACTGCCGGCATAGCGCTTGCGCGGCTCTCGCCCACGGTGGACTACCTGCCCCGGCATACCCGCACGACCTTCAACCTCCTCGAGACCTACGGCAAGGCCACCTCACCCGTCATCCCCCAAACCGTCCCTCCCTCGCCGTCACCGGTCGTCACCAAGACCAGCATCTTCCACACGGATGCCGAGCGCGACTGGTACTTCACTCCACGCCTCTACGCGCTCGCCGACACAGCCTTCGACCACAACTTCTCTCAGGGGCTGGATCTCCAGCAGCTCTACGGTGGCGGCATTGGCTGGACCCCGATCCAGCAGGAACGTCAGCAACTCGATCTGAAGGCTGACGTCCACTACGAGCGTCAATCATTCTTCGCCCAGCCCGAAGTCGATCTCATTGGCAGCATCTTCGGCGAGAGCTACCGGCGCTCGCTTCCGCGGAAGATCGTCTTCACCCAGGCTGGCGACTACGTCCCGGCCTGGAACGACTCCCAGGCGTACTCGGCGATGGCCATGGTCGGAATCGTGCTCCCCACCTGGAAGCGCCTCGGCGTCAACTTCAATGTCACCGACAACTACCTCAACAACCCATCGCCCGGCTACAAGGCGAACTCCTTCCAGTTCGTCGCCGGCCTGACGTACGCCTTCCGCTGATACCCGCAGGGCTCGCTGCCCCTCGGACCGGAAGCGAATCGCCTGGCAGCGGACAAAAACAGGCTCGCGGGGGTAGCCTGAGCGCCGCTGCCCCCGCAGATGTTCTAATGAACTGATGCGAGCTTGTCCCCCTGCTCGTGAGGTCAGTACTTAGCAGGAGTTTGCCTTCGATGGATTTACGGAAGTTCCCGGCCGCGTGCGTGGCCCTCGCCGCGGTCCTTATCGCCGCCGCCGCCCCCGCTGCAGCGCAAGTCACCTACAAGCCGCACGAGACCAACGCCAGCCGCGAGGCTCGCATCGAGCGCACCATCGCGGAGACCTACTCCCACCGCTGGGAGGTCTTCGGCGGCGGTGGCTACATGCGCTTCCGCTCCGGCCAGTACACCGAGAAGAACAACGAGATCACCTGGAACGTCCAGGCGAACTACTTCCTCTCCCCGAAGCTCTCCGTCGTCGGCGACGCGCGCGGTATGTTCGGCAATGGTAAGCCTCTACGCCCCCAGACCCAGGCCATCAACCCGCAGATCAACCAGTACACCTTCACCGGCGGCGTGGGCTACCGCTTCTACGCCAAGGAGCGCGTCGCGGTCAGCGGGCAGGCGCTCGGCGGCGTCGGTATTGGGAACTTCTCCGGCGCGTCCAAGGGTCTCAGCTACCTCCAGACCGGGTTCTGGCAGGACGCCGCTCGACCCGCTTTCATTGTCGACCTGGCCGTCGACCTCAACGTTTATCCGAACCTCGGGTTCCGCATTCTGCCGACCTACGTGGGCACCACCTTCACCAGCCCGTCGGGTGGCTCACTGCAGAACAATCTCGGCATCAACTTCGGGATCATCTACCGCTTCGGCCACCAGTAGCCTGCGCCCAGGCGTACCATAGAGGCATGTCGAAGGGCTGGGAATCGAAGAACGTCGAAGAACAGCAGGCCCAGAAGGCCGCGGGCGCTCCACCGAAGCCACAGGGGACCGGCGATGCTGCCGCGGCCGATCGCAAGCGCCGCATCCAGGATCTCGAGATGCAGCGCGAGCGCGTGCTCTCCGAGCGCACCTCCAGCCCCCACCGCCGCAGCGCCCTCGAACTCGCCCTCGCCACCATCGAGCGAGAACTCGAACAGCTCGGCTGGTCGATAAAGATCTAGACAGTAGAGGGTAGACAGCAAACAGCAGACGAGCAGCGTCCGACTCTACCGTTTGCTGTCTACCCTCTACTGTCTGCCTTCCTCGTCAGCACAAACGGATTCGCCTGCGCCGTCGGCGTCAGCACCACCTGCTGGATCATCACGTGCGGCGGACGCGTCGCGGTCCACACAATCGCCTCGGCGATGTCCTCCGGTAGCAGCGGATCGACGTTCTCATACGTCTTCGCCGCACGCTCGTCGTTCCCGCGGAAGCGCACCCGGCTGAAATCTGTCTTCACCATTCCCGGATCGACCGACGTCACGCGGACCGGCGTTCCGTTCAGGTCAATCCGCAGCCCGTCGCTGATGAACCGTTCCGCAGCCTTCGTCGCGCAGTACACACCGCCGTTGGGATACGCGAAGTGCCCCGCGATCGACCCCAGGTTGATCACATGCCCGCTGCCGCGCTCCACCATGCCCGGAACCACTGCGCGCGTCACATACAGCAGCCCCTTCACGTTGGTGTCGATCATCTCTTCCCAGTCCTGGATCTCGTCTTCATAGAGCTTCTTCAGCCCGCGGCTCAGGCCCGCATTATTGACCAGCACCTCGATTGGCTTCCACTCCGCCGGCAGCGACTCAATCGCGGTCGCAACGGCGGCCGCATCGCGCACGTCCAGCTCGAAGCTGTGCACATCCTTCGCTCCCACGCCGCGCAGCTCCTGCTCAAGCGCTTGCAGCTTGTCGACTCGCCGCGCGCACAGCAGCAGCTTCGCGCCCTCGCGCGCAAACGCCTTCGCCGTCGCCTCGCCGATCCCCGAGCTCGCGCCCGTCACAAACACCACCTTGCCTTCCATCGAGTAGCTCACGTCGTCTCCTTGTCTCTCTACCTACAGATACACGAAGACCGCGACAGAATCATCGCGGTCCTTGTGCTTGCCTTGGTCGGATGAAATCTACTGCGGGTTCGACGGCGGATTCGACGTCCCCGTCGGGTTCTGCGGCTGCTCGTTTTGCTGAGGTTGCTGTGGCTGCTGGGGCGGCGGGTTCTGCTGCGGAGCCGCAGCCTCGCCCGGTTGTCCGCTGGGGGTCGTCTGTACGCCGATCGACTGACCCGACACCACCAGGTTCACGCGCCGGTTCTGCTGCCGTCCCTCCGCCGTCGAGTTATCCGCAACGAAGTTCGTCGCGCCAAAGCCCTGCGCGGTCACGTTTGCTTGCGGCACTCCGTTCTGCACCAGGAAGTCCCGCACCGCGTCCGCGCGGTTTTCGCTCAGCGTCTGGTTGTACGCCGGCGCTCCGGTGGAATCCGTGTAGCCCTCCACCTGCACCTTCAGGTTGGGATAGAGCGTCAGGATCGTTGCAACCTTCGCCAGGCTCACCTGCGCGTTCGGCTTCAGCGTGTACTTGTTGGTGTCGAAGAGCACATCGCCCATGTGCACGATGAGCCCGCGCGCCGTCTCCGTGGTCTCGAGCACATTGTTCAGCTGCGCACGCAGCTTCTCACGCGCGTCAGCCGCACTCTGTTGGCTCTGCTGCGCCTGACGCTGCGCCTCGGCTGCCTTCGCGCGTTCATCGGCGGCTTCCGCCTCAGCACGAGCTCGAGCCGCATCGGCCTCGGCCTTCTGCGCAGCCGCGCGGTCAGCCGCAGCCTGTGCCTGCTCGGCCTGCATCTGCGACTGCTGCGCCTGCATTTGCGCCTGTTCCTTGGCCTGCTGATTCTGGCGCTCGCGCTCCTCCTGCTGCTTGCGCAGCGTCGTCAGCCGCGCATCCTCAGCGCGCTCCACCGCCTCGCGAGCATCCGTGAACTCCATCTTCACGTCGCGGTGCTTCCCATCCTGGATCGCCTGCGCATCCTGAATGTCCTTCTGAACCTCCTGCATAATGTCCGGCGCATACTTGTCAGCGCCCACTTGCTGCGCGATACGCTGCGCGTTATAGGCCTCGAACAATGCCAGAGGAACGTGCTCGCGATCGGTCACAGGCATCGGGTTCGAGTGAGCACCCGCCGTCGGCGCATACAGTCCGCGCGGCAGCAGCTGATAGTGGACGTTCACCTCTTCGAGCACCCCCTGCGTCTTGTCCGAAAAGACATTCTTCAGCACAACCACGTCGCTCGGCTGCGAAACAGCAAAGTACGGCTCCGCGGTCACAATCATGCCGAAGGACTGAAACGAACTCGTCACATCCAGGCTCGCCTTGTCACCCGCGAGCTCGAGCTCACCCAGGTTCTGCGGTCGCCCATCCGCCGAGATCGCCCACAGCACATACGTCAGGTACTCCGGCCCGAAACCGTTCGCCGTTGTGAGCCCCGAGAACTTCACCGAAATATGCGTCTTGCCGGTCTGCGATTCCACCTTCGCATCGCCGCGTGCGCCGGGCATCAGCTCGGTGCCGTTGAAGTTCACGTGCGTGGATCCGCTGCGGTTCAGGTAGTTCACCGCATCCAGCTCCCGCTGCACCACCTTCACGTGATACACGTAAATCCCGTTCGGCCCCTGCGCCATCACGTTCGCGGACTGCGCTCCGGGCGCGACCGTCGTCGGATTCGGCTCCTGCGCATGAAAATGCGATGTAGAACCAACGATGAGCGAGAGCGCCGTTGCGGCGATCGCGAATTCCTTCAGCTTGCCTGACATTCTTACGTTCTCCTTGCTGTGCCTGCCCATACACACGGCAGGCGACGCGCCCGGACAGGCGCCCAGAAGGTGCGATGCGCACGAAAGTCCAAAGGGTGGCCCAATTTGCCGAGCCACCCGCGATGATGAAACACGCAGAACGCGTT
>DASYBN010000161.1:0-6656 GCA_036500785.1 Acidobacteriaceae bacterium | reverse complement strand
CCCGGTGTTCCTCCGCTCGCGCTCAACGTCGCGCTGTACTGTCCTCCGGTTTTGCCTGCGGCCAATGCTCCTGAGCTGATGATTAGCCCCGCAGCCTTCACCGTGACAGACTCCTGCGCGGACGCAATCTGCGCCGGTGATCCCGCATCAGTGACAGAAACCGTAAACGTCGAGCTTCCACTCGCTGTCGGCGTGCCCGAGATCACGCCTGCGCTCGACAGCGTCAGCCCTGCCGGCAGGCTGCCCGATGCTATGGACCACGTGTACCCCGGCGTGCCGCCCGTCACACTCAGCGCGTTCGCATACGACGCACCGACCTGTGCTGCTGGCAGCGAGCCCGATCCAATGCTCAGCGTCGGAATCACCGGCAGAACCACGATCGAAAACGTCACTGTTTGGCTCTGTGCGGGCGAACTCGAATCCGAGACGCTCAAGCTGAAACTCGATGTGCCGCTGGCTGTTGGTGTGCCCGAAATCACACCTGCGCTCGAAAGCGTCAACCCCGCCGGCAGACTTCCCGACGCCACCGACCACGTGTATCCCGGCGTCCCACCTGACGCGGAGAGTGTCGAGTTATAACCTGTTCCCGCCTGCGCACTCGGCAGGTTTGTCGTCGAAATCGAAAGAGAATCGCCACTCTGCGGTGCGGTCGTCACCGTCAGGGACACCTGGTTCGACGCCGCTCCATTTGTATTCTTCACCTGCAGTTGATTCACGACCGGTTTCGCCAGCGCATCTCCGCTGATCTTCGCAGCGATCGTCGTCGAATTCACTACTGTCGTCGGCACGGCTGTGCCGTTTACCGTCAGCGACGACTGCGTCTGAAAGTTTGTGCCCTGAACCGTCACCGTCACGCTCGGTGTACCGGCAGTCACCACCTGCGGAGAGACCTGGCTAATGCTGGGGGACACCATCGCAATGATCACTGTGCCCGAGCCACACCCTTGGGACATCAACCCGGCGCCGATCCCCAGTGTGATTACAGCCTTTGCCCAAACTCTCATTCCGACTCCTGACAACGAAGCCCGGCGATTCGTCTTCAGACAGCTCACAGAAGACGGTCGCTGGGCGCTGGCCTGAGTACACCAACAGGAATCAGGAGATTCATCACGCAGCCGTTGCAAGCTCGTTCCACACTGGTCAACCGCACCTACAACTTCCCCGCCGTTACGTGCGACTACAGACTTTCGTTTGCCGCTTACGTCCGCTGTGCTGCGTCCATGAGCTCCGCAAAATTTGCACCAAAACATCCCGGTCTCTGTTCCTTTCCAGCGAACAAACCACCGTGAGCCCGCTTTCGGGCAACAGCTCTCCCGCTTCGTGCGAATCGCACAAAGTTGGGCCGCACCTGGGTTGAAGCCGGAATTCTTCTCTACAACCAGCCGTCAGGACGATATAGCTGCCACCTGCGCCCGAGGTCCCACCACCTCAAAGTGCAGTCGTTCGCGGCGTTTTGGGTTCGACGAAACCCGCTTCCGTTCGGCACTGTGGATTCTTCAACTCAGACATCCCACCAACGTCGTATTGCATCGCTCGCGGCACCCCAAACATCCAATCCACGTAAAATAGAAGTAAGCGCGCCGCACCAGGATGCGCAGCAGCGAGGGACAATGTGTGGCATCGTCGGTGTCTTCGGACACCAGCCGGTCGGGCCGGTGATCTACGACTCTCTATCCATGCTTCAGCATCGCGGACAGGATGCTGCCGGCATCGCCACATCCTTTGAAGACCGCTTCTATCTCCACAAAGGCAACGGCCTCATCACCGATGTATTCGACACCGGCAACATGGCCAAACTGCTCGGCCACGCCGGCATCGGCCACGTGCGCTATCCCACGGCGGGCTGCGGCTCCGTCGCCGAGGCGCAACCCTTCTACGTCAACTCGCCTTACGGCATCGTCTTCGCGCACAACGGCAACCTCACCAACGTCGCCGAGATCGTCGAAGGCGTCTTTCAGCGCGATCTCCGTCACCTCAACACAACCTCAGACTCCGAGGTGATGCTGAACGTCTTCGCCCACGCGCTCACGCAGCGTCGCGCCGAGAAACCCACACCCGAAGACATCTTCGCCGCCGTCGAAGAGGTGCACAAGCGCTGCAAGGGTGGTTACAGCGTCGTCGCCATGATCTCCGGCGTCGGCCTGCTCGGCTTCCGCGATCTCTACGGCATTCGCCCGCTCGTCTTCGGCAGCCGCGGCAAAGAAGGTCTCTTCCCCGGCCAGTCGAAGGAGTACATGATCGCCTCCGAGAGCGTCGCTCTCCAGGTCGGCGGCTTCACGCTCGAGCGCGATGTGCAGCCCGGCGAGTGCGTCTTCATCGACACCAATGGGCAACTCCACACGCACCAGAGCACCCTCGCGCACGACAAATCGCCCTGCCTGTTCGAGTACGTCTATCTCGCGCGTCCCGACTCCGTGCTCGACGGCGCGTCCGTCTATCAGTGCCGCATCAATATGGGCATCAAGCTCGCCGAAAAGATCCGCCGCGACTGGGCCGATATCCCGCTCGACGTCGTCGTGCCCATCCCTTCCACCAGCCGCACCGCCGCGCTCGAGATCGCCACGCGCCTCAACCTTCCCTACCGCGAAGGCTTCGTGCGCAACCGTTACGTCGGCCGCACGTTCATCATGCCCGGCCAGGCGCAGCGCCAGTCTTCCATCCGGCGCAAGCTCAATCCCATCCCGCAGGAGTTCGCCGGCAAAAGCGTCCTGCTCGTCGACGACTCGATCGTCCGTGGCACCACCATCAAAGAGCTCGTCGCGATGTGCCGCGAACTCGGCGCGAAAAAAGTCTACGTCTGCTCCGCCGCGCCGCCCGTCATCTATCCCAACGTCTACGGCATCGACATGCCCGCGCGCTCCGAGCTCATCGCCAGCGGCAAAACCATCGACCAGCTCGCCAAAGATATCGGCGCCGACGGTGTCATCTTCCAGGACCTCTGCGACCTGAAGGAGTCCATCACCGAAGTCTGTCCCAGCCTCACGCACTTCGATACGTCGGTCTTCGACGGCACCTACGTCACCGGCGACGTCACCGCGTCTTACCTCGAGAAACTCGAGAAGCAGCGCAACGACGACGCCAAGCGCAACCAGGACGTCGACATCCACATCACCCGCAATCTCTCCGCGCACCTGTAGAACACAGCTCTACGCGTTCAACGTCAGCGTCTGCCAGACTTCGACGCCTTTCGAGCCTGTCCTGCCGCCGACGATGCCTTGGCCGCCGCGCTCGAGGTCGCCGCCACCTGGCCGCGTATCACCGGCTCTGCCTTCACAGGGAGCACCGTCGTCTGGCTCCGCATAAGCGCCACCCGAATCGCTGTGCCGTTCTGCTTGCCTGTATCGATCTCGTAGTCGGCAATCACGGGCAGGTTGTGCACGAATGCGTCGCGCAGAAGGCTGAACATTGCCTGTCGCGCCGGAAGATACTCGTCGTTGCGCATCTGGAAGCCGTACGCGCCATCGCCCATCGCGTTCAGGATGAACACAGCTTCAACATCCAGTTGATCGTTTGGCGGACCATAACCGGTTCCAAGATCGTGGGCACGCAGAAAAACGATATTCCCCGTTTTTTCCAGCAAGTTGGACATACTTTTTCTCCTATGCGTTCGCAACGCGAATAATTTCACCCGCGCTAGGACCGACCGTCTGGTAATCGAGACGGACTGGCCGCCCCGCGATGAACGCCGATCGAAGCAGATCGAACATCGCCTGGCGAGTTGGTTCGTTCGCGTCCGCCCGCAGTTGAAAGCCCAACGCGAGCACCGGTTGCTCGACGAGCAGTACAACCACCTCGACGTCCAGAAAATTAGGCGCTTTGCCGTAGCCGGTACCTAGATCGTGGGCCCGCAGAAACGAGATGTGCCCCACCGTCTCGATAAGGCTCCCTTTCGGATTCACCTGGCCGTAGCCGATCACATCCATCAGTTGCAGGTCCACCGCCGAAACAGCATTCACCACGCCTCCGGAAGAAGCGTCATTGAATGAGTCGTTCGTGCCGCCTGCCCAATCCCGGCTATCTCCACCGTGTGCGGCGGAATCGTTGAACTCTTTCAGCAGCGTCACCCCATTGTCGATCGAGAAGAAGTTCCCCGCACCTTTGCCCATCGACCTCATCCCCGGGCCGGTGAACGAAAAAATGTCGATCAAACCAAACAAATTATCTCCGCCACCCATGTTTGCGCCGCCGATGCGGCCCATCACCTCCGAAATCTCGTGCGCACAAACTCCCTTGAAGTCAGACGTTCCCGCCGCAATCGGACCGGAGAAGGTGAAAGTATTCTGCGCTCCGAACGTGGTGCCGCCGTCATCATGCGTATCGTCCGGGATGACCCCCAGCGCTTTGGCTTGCGCTCGCGTCAGCTGCCAGGATCCCTTGTTGCTGGGATCGGTCGCCGGCATCGACCCGCCAGGACCAATCGCAATCGCATCGTTCTCGGTCGTTGCGTACGCGACGACCTGAGCGTACAGATCGGCATAGGAGATGCTCACACTCCCCGGGAAGCTCGCTCCGAAAACAGTAGGCTTCGTCACCGCATCCACAGTGATGTTGATGTGAATGGGGTCAGAGAATGCGTCGGTGAAGATCTGCGCCGCTGCGATCCATGATGCCTTCGCGGCTGCTGCGTTCGCGCCGAAATTCGTTTCGAAGCCGGACGTGAATGTGGGAGTAATGACCATTCCGAACCTCCCAGAGCTCAGAGAACTTACTCTCAACCGAGCGCCGTCAGGTAGAACTCCAATAGGCCCGCCGCGAGACTTAGCCGCCTTCCAGCCGAGAACGATTGGATTGTTCTTCCAGGACTGTGGACCCGTGCATCGATGACCCGTGCGGCTTCGCGAATGCGCAGACAATAGCACAAACAAATCAGTCCGCGCGATACATTCCGTCAAAATATTTGCAGCACTCTGATTCGTTCTCTCTGTCGAGACACGAGTAATCCGCTCTTCATCGCCGCTCGACAGAGTTCGCCCACCTCGCAGCATTCATCATTCACGATCATTCGGCGCGCCTCCGGTATCCTCCTGAGGTTGAGGTGTCTCATGGCTCAGACCAGCGGCGGAATCGGCAACGTGACAGCAAACAACAGCCTTCTCGAAATGGCGATGGCCTACTCGCGCAGCCGTCTGCTCTGCGCGGCCGCGCGGCTTGGTGTGGCCGACGCTCTCGGCGACGAAACACGCGACATCGCCTTCCTCGCCGAACATTGTCACGCGGATAGCGATTCTCTCTTTCGTCTGCTGCGCGCGCTCGCCAGCATCGGCGTCACCGAGGAGACATCGCCAGAACACTTCCGCCTGACGCCCTTCGGCCAACCGCTGCGAAAAGACGCGCCACACTCCGTCTGGGCAGCGGTGATCTTCTGGTCGGACCTGCTCGCGGATAGCTGGTCTCTACTCACCGATTGCATTCGAACCGGCAAGAAGGCCGAAGAGGTGCGCGATCCCAAAATTCCGTCCCGCTGGTCACAGGATCCCGACGCTAACGCCATCTTTCGCGCCGTGATGGGCACCGCCCCGGCAGAGGAGTACGCGCCCATCGCCGAGGCATGGGACTTCTCCGGCGCAAAAGTCGTCGCCGATCTAGGCGGCGGCGGCGGTTCGCTCCTGCTCGCGGTGCTTGGACTCAACCCGCATCTGCGCGGCATGCTCGTCGATCGCCCCGACGCCATCGATGCAGCGAAGCCGCGCTTCGCCGAGGATCATCTCTCCTCGCGCTCTGATCTCATCGCTGCCGACCTCACGCAATCCGTCCCGCCCGGCGCCGACGTCTACATGCTGAAACATGTGCTGCACGGCTACCGCGATCCTGACGCAATCGCGCTGCTCAAGAACTGCCGCAATGTTCTGCCGCAAGACGGGCGCCTGCTGATCATCGAATTCGTCCTTCCCCCGCTGGTCTCGCACGCAGATTCGCAACTGGAAGGCCGCCTCATGAGCGACATCAACATGCTCGCCGTCACCGGCGGCCGCGAGCGCAGCGAACGCGAATGGAAACGCCTCCTTGAAGCAGCGGGCTTCACTCTCACCCGCGTGCATCCCGTCGGAGGCGACTACTACATGGTTCGCAACGTCGCCATCGTCGAAGCAAAGCCTGGTGATGGTTCAGCCCGGTAAATTCCCGCGCAACGCTCTCTTTCCGGCACAGAGCCTCACGCGGCCAACAGTCCACATCGCGTTCTCGCCCGACCACGTAAACTATCTGTATCGCGTTTACGAGGAAGCCCTGCAGAATGTCCGATGCCGCTCTTCAAACCCCGCCATCGACCGCCGCTCCGCAGCTCCTCGTTCTGTCAGGACCACCCGCGCTCACTACGTTTGAAGCCGATCGCCTCAGTGCGCGCCTTCGCTCGATCGACTCCGCTGTCACCGGCATCGACGCCGCGTTCTTCTACATCCTGCTCGTCGCTGGCGACGTCGACAGCATCGGCAGCCCGGAAATGGCCCGGCTCACCGATCTGCTCGAGCTCACCTCCACCGGCATCCCCGAGCCGCGGCTCTTCATCGCGCCGCGCATCGGCACGCAGTCGCCCTGGTCCAGCAAGGCCACCGACATCCTGCACAACACTGGCTTCACGAACGTGCAGCGCATCGAGCGCGTCCGCGCCATTCACATCCGGGGCGTGCGCAATCCGCTAGTCCTCGCCCCCGTCCTGC
>DASYBN010000160.1:0-3196 GCA_036500785.1 Acidobacteriaceae bacterium | reverse complement strand
AGGAGCCCATCAGTTCGTAGCCGTTCCTCGGGCAATTCATCATCAGAAGGTATTTCATGTTTTCCTCTCCTTGTTGATTGTCGCGCCGGTTGAGGGCGCGTTCATAGGTATGTCGGAGCTGGGGAGCGATTCTCGACATTGCCTAAAGATTTTTTTGCAGCCGGGCAATGCGGAGTCGCGCCCCGCTCACTCGTCACGGAGGGTCTGGACGGGATCGAGGTGGGCGGCGCGGCGGGCGGGCAGCGCGATGGCGATGAGCGCTGGGATGACGAGCAGAGCGAGCGAGGCGGCGAGGACGGGCAAGGAGGCGGCGCGGGCGTGGTAGAACTGCGCACGCAGGGCGTAGCCGCTGAGGATGGCAATGAGGAGGCCCACGGTGGCCCCGATGAGGACCCAGCGCGATTCCTGGCCGAGGAGGAGTTGGACGATGGCCTTGCGTGAGGAGCCGAGCGCGAGGCGGATGCCGATCTCTTTTTCGCGCAACGAGACCTCATAGGCGAGCAGGCCATAGGTGCCGAGTATGGCGAGGAAGAGCGCGAGGGCGCCAAAGGCGGCTGTTACCTGCATGAGGAAGCTGCGCACTGCGACCTCGGATGCCATCTCCTGTTCCATGGTGCGGAGATGGTAGAGGGAGAGATCGGCGTGCTGCGCGCGGATGATGTCGCGCACCGTCTTTGTGAGCAGGCCGGGATCGCCGGTGGTGCGCAGAAGGACGACCTCCGCGGATTGCGGATTGTCGGCCTCGGGGAGATAGAGGTCAGGACCGGGGAGCGATTCGAGATCGTAACTGTGGACGTTGCCGACGACGCCCACGACGGTGGCCCAGTCATTGATTTCGCCGGTCTTGACGCGATGGCCGATGGCGCCCTGGCCGGGCCATTCGCGTTCGGCGAGCAGACGGTTGACGATGGCGACGTGGCGTTCGCCGTTATCTGTGGTGGTGAAGTCACGGCCCTGGAGCAGGGGCTGGCCAACGGTGGAGAAGTAGCCCGGGGTGACGTGATACGAGTCCGGATTGAGGGTGGCGTGCTGTTGACACTGATCGGGATGCGCATCGGAGCAAAAGTCATAGCGGTTGACTGCGCTCCCGAGCGGCGGATGGTTGGTGGCGGCGACGGCATCGACGCCGGGAAGCTGACGCAGGGTGGCGATGAGTTGGGTGAAGTAAAGATTGGTGCGGGGGCCATCGTAGCGCGGTGTGACGCTGGTGCCTTCCACGTCGACGCCAGCCATGAGGAGATGGTCGGGTTGGAAGCCGAGCGGCTGATGGAGCAGGGTGTAGACGCTGGAGATGGTCCAGCCGGCGCAGGCGACGAGAACAAGGGTGAAGGCGATCTGCGCCGCAACCAGCACCCGTCCCGCGCGGCGGAGACCGCTGCCGCCCGAGGCGCGGCCGGAACCGGCGAGATCGCGCATGAGGTCAGGCTGCAGGGTACGCAAGGCGGGCAGCAGAGTGAGGAGGATTGTCACTATGGTGGTGACCAATATGACGAATGCCAGCACGCCCGGACTGATGGTGGCATGCGCCAGGCGGGGCAGATGCAGGGCGCGCGCCTGGAGCAGCAGGCGGATTGCGCCATAGGCGATGGCGATGCCTGCGGCGGAGCCGGCGATGGCGAGGATGGAGCTTTCCAGGAGAAGCTGCACGAGCAATTGGCGAAACGAGGCGCCGAGCGTGGCGCGGGTGGCGAATTCGCGGCGGCGACGTATGCTGCGGGCGAGCAGCAAGTTGGCGAGATTGGCGCAGGCGATGAGCAGCAGCAGACCACATGCGGCCAAGGTGGAGTAGAGAGCGGGGCGGGTATCTGTTCCGGTCAGCTTGGTGATCCATGGGACGATCACGGGTGGCCGGCCAAGGACACCGTTGTAGTCGTTCGGGAAATCGTGGTCGAGTGTGCTTTGCACGCGCGCGAGATCGGCGGTGGCTTCCGTGATGGAAACGCCAGGCCGCAGCCGGCCGATGACCCAGTAGCCGAAGGATCCACGGTGGTCGGGGTGCTGCCAGGGGTCGCAGCCGGTGGGCACGAAGATGTCTGGCTGATTGAGCGACTCAGTACCTTCGATGGTCTGAGACAAGGGCAGAACGCCGGTGATCTGAAAGGCGTGGCGATTGATCTCCAGCGTGCGTGCGCCGAGGGTTGAGCCGCCGCCGAGGCGCTTCCAGAAGCCACCGCTGACGACGGCTTGCGAGGTGCAGTCGCGCTCGTTGCCGGTCTGCGGAAGGTTGCTGCCGAGGGCGAAGCTTGTGCCGAGAGTGGTGAAGAAGTTCTGGGAGACTTCGACGACGCTTCCGACCTGCGTGCCCTGCGTGGTGCGGACTGTGGGCGACCAGCCGCGATAGACGGCGATGGACTGGAAGCTGTTGCCGCGGGACTGCCAGTCCTGGATGGTGGGGATAGAGGTGGTTTCGTCAGGAACCGCGGCGACGGCGACGAGGCGGTCCGGGTGCGGGAACGGCAGGGGCTGGAGCAGCACGGCGTCGAGAATGCTGAAGATGGCGGTCGTGGCGCCGATGCCGAGCGCGAGGGTGAGGATGGCCGTGACGGCGAAGCCGGGACTGTTGCGAAGTTGGCGTAATCCGTAACGAAGCGTCTGAAGCATGCGCAGAGTTTCCCCGAAAGTATGGATGCACGCAGGTTGCCGTTTTGTCTGCGCCGTGGAGCGCTTAGCAGAGTGGACGACCTCGACGTGCATGATGTGGACCATGTCCGGTCGTTGTCCGCTGGTGGACTGCGCTGTCCGGGAGCGGACAGTTGGTGATCACGGATCAGGTCAGGGGGATCAGGGCCGGGGGATGAGGAATGATGGGAAGGGGCCGCGGCACGCCTTGGCGCCTGGATTGCACGATGCATAGCGTCATTCCCTGCACCATCTACAGGAGGAGTGCGTGAGGAACTTTGTCCAGGATCTTCGTTTTGCATTGCGGCAGATGCGGCGCTCGCCGGGCTTCCTGCTGACGGCAGTGTTGACCCTGGGGCTGGGGCTAGGGGCGAATACGGCGGTGTACTCGCTGCTGGACCAGGCGCTGCTGCGCTCGCTGCCGGTCGAGAAGCCGGAGCAACTGGTGGTGTTGAGCGCGCCCGGTAAAGCGTGGGAGGGACACACTGGCGAACACGGCGCGGGCGTGGAGAAGTCGTTCTCCTACCCGATGTATCGCGACCTGCGCGACCAGGCAGGTCCCGGCGGGGGGAAGCTG
>DASYBN010000159.1:0-2737 GCA_036500785.1 Acidobacteriaceae bacterium | reverse complement strand
TCCGTCCGATCGGGGTTCGGGCGGACGCACACGCGCTTGACCAGATTCTACTCCCCGGCCGCCGAATCCCCAGCAGCTTTTCTCGCGTCTGAGTTTGCCACCTTTACGTTGTGCGGTGCCACAAAAGGCGCAGCGACCACGAGCAGCTGAATCTCTCGCGCGGTGCGCTCGGCCCGCAGGCCTCCGCTCAGCTCCAGCCGCGCCCCGACCCGCGGCGTCACGGCCGGCGACAGCGCCGCGAACCCGCCCAACGCCAGCAACTTCGAGGTCTCCGCGGCCGAGATCCTCGCGCCCAGCGACCGCGCCGCCGCGCGCACCACCCGCCGCCGCAGCGCCGGTGTCATCGCACGCATGCGCTCCAACTCCAGCGCGCACGAGCGGTTGCCGGTAACGGTACCCACCGCGCGCCCACCGCCCCGCACCGGCCTGCCGGGGAGCAAAATCTGCGGCAGGACCCGCGCGACCTCCGCCTGCCAGAACGCCTCTTCGTCGCGCGCAATCTCCGCCAGCCGCGCCAGCGCACGGTCCACCTCAGGATTGAAGCTGCGCAGCACCGGCATCAGTTCGTGGCGCACCCGGTTCCGCGTCAGCGACAGATCCAGGTTGGTCGCGTCCTCTCGCCATGCCTGCCCGCGGTCGCGCAGATACGCCTCCACCTCCGCCCGCCTCACCCCCAGCATCGGCCGCACAATCCTCCCGGCCTCAAGTCCCGCGCGCGGGCCATTGATCCAGGGTCGGCTCACAGAGGGCGCGATGCCACCGATTCCTTCCGTCCACGCGCCGCGCAGCAGCTTCATCATCACTGTCTCCGCCTGGTCGTCGAGCGTGTGCGCCGTCGCTACGACATCCGGCTTCCCCGCGGCCATCAAGCGCCAGAACACGCCATAGCGGAGCTCGCGCGCCGCCTCTTCCAATCCCTCGCGCTCTTCCGCCCGCCGCGCCTCTACATCGACGCGCTCAACCAACAGCGCCACGCCGATCTCTTTGCACAACTCCCTAACAAACGCCTCATCCGCATCCGCATCGGCGCCGCGCAGGCCATGGTGAACATGCACCGCACTCAGCACCACGCCAAGCGATTCCTTCGCGCGATTGGCCTCTGCCAAGGTCACCAGCAGCGCGACCGAGTCCGCCCCCCCGGACAGTGCCACACACACCCGGTCGCCGGCCTTCATCAGTGTCCGATCGAGCGCGATCATGGAGGTCTTCGGCATCAGCTTCAATCTAGCGCAACGCTTCCGGGCCGCACTGGAACCCGGTTCCTAACTTCATGACCTCGTCACTCCCGCACGCCTTGCGGCCGCCAGGCGATATACTCCACTGCCATGTCTGTATTCGTCATTCTGCCCGCCGCGGGCATTGGTACCCGCATGACCTCCGCTACCGGAGGAGCCCCCAAACAGTTCATCGAGCTTCGTGGCATTCCGATCCTGCTCCACTCCCTGCGCGCGTTTCTCGCCGTCCCGGGCGTCACCGGCATCTATCTGGCCGTCCGCGAGCCCGAGCAGCCACGCGTGTCCGCGCTGCTCGCCGAGCATGGCCTCGCCAGCCGCGTCCACGTCGTGCCCGGCGGTGACACCCGGCAGGAGTCCGTCGGCCACGCTCTCGCGGCGCTACCCTCGACCGGCGATGACGACATTGTCCTCGTGCATGACGCCGTCCGCCCGCTCATCGACCCCCAGACCATCGAGCGCACCATCGCCGCCATCGAAAAGCATGGCGCGGCGATTGTCGCCATGCCGGCCATCGACACGATCAAGCAGGTCGAGCGGACCGCCGATGGCGCGCTGGTCACCGCCACCATCCCGCGCGAACTTATCGTCCATGCCCAGACGCCGCAGGGCGCCCGGGTCCCGCTGCTGAAGCGCGCGTTCGAGGAAGCCGCGGCCGACCAGTTCGTCGGGACGGACGAGGCGTCGCTGCTGGAGCGCGCGGGGATTCCGGTCTACGTTGTTCCGGGCAGTTCGCGAAATCTCAAGGTCACGCAACCGGGAGATCTCGAAATCGCCGAGTTCTATCTGGCGGGATGAGGGCTCCTTAGCTGGCTGAGGGCTCTTCGCAGCGCCGCAATCACTGATGCATGCGCTTCAAAAGAGCGGCGTAGCGGGCGTCGTGGCGAACTGCGTCGAACAGCGGGTCCACGCGGATCACGGCCATGTTGAAGCAGTGGCGGTCGACAGCCTGATTGAAAGAGTCAAAGGCGTGGTTGAGTTCGCCGACGCGAAGGTTGTCGACTCCGATGGCGTAGGCCGTGCAGGATCCGGTTGTGCTGTTGAGAAGAGCATGCGCATGCGCGCGCCAGAACGCGTCCCATCCATGCTCCTGGTAAACCCGGAGAAGAGTGCCGGTATCGATCTGCGGCTGGTCTTCCTCGAGCGCGCTCAGATCGTGTTGCACCGCCAGGTCGCGCTGGCCCTTTTGCTCGTAGACCAGGCTGACGTAGTTGTCGACGGAGCCGGGCCGGTGTTCCATTTCAGCGGCGCGCTGTAGTTGAGTAAGGGCGGCATCGTAGTCGCGGGCGAGGTAGAGAGTGGCGCCCAGACGACGGTTCATCAGGAACGATAGGGGGTCTAGCTGCAGCGCGCGGCGCATGTGGGTGACGGCATCCTGCGGGCGGCCCACAGCGTCGAGGTAGACGGCGTACTTGAACTCGGCGATGGAGTCGTTCGGATTCAGCGAGATGCCGCGCGTCAGGTTCTGCTCGGCGGCGGTCCAGTCCCACTGGTAGATCGTCTGA